>JANMVS010000276.1:0-2479 GCA_031392885.1 Verrucomicrobiota bacterium | reverse complement strand
CCACTCGGACTGCGGCTCGGCCCACGCCGCCTCGATCGGCTTCACCAACGCTTCTCCCAGTGCCGGAAATTTGCGGGCCATCTCTCATTACCTGCCCATCCTCCCTCCTTGTAAAGTCTATTAGCTAGAGGATGTTGGTATCAGCAGCTTTCTAGCCCCAAACACCGCAGATTGGCCACGTGAGAAGAAGGGTTCCGGTATAGGGTAAGGCTTTGTAGTTTGTGGCAAAATTACAGTGTGGGGCGAGCGGCTGAGGCGGTAGAGCAGCCGCTCAATGCCGTAGCGCACGAGCACGAGGTCAAAGTGCTCCTTGCGGCGCTCGCTCAATGTGAGCAGCCGTTGCCGAACGGATGCCGGCACTCTGCTGGCCAGGAGAGCGTTCGGTTCGGACTTCACAAACCGCCGTGTGGCGGTAAGCGACCACACCGCGCCGATCACATATCCGGGAAGGCTCCGTCGGCTCCGGCAGCACCATGAGCTGACGCAAGAGCAGTTCGCGGAAACCATCGGCCTGAGCTACAAATTCTACCAGCAGATCGAGGCGGGATGCAAAAAGCAGATCTGGCTCGAAACGGTGGAGCGGCTGGCCACCGGATTCGGATTGGAAGGGTGGCAATTACTGTCAACCGACGAGCCGACCGCATACGACGGTCCGCACTGGCACACGCAAAGAGAAGACCGTTGAGCACAAGGCGGTCGCGGTGCCCGCCGCGCCTTACCATGTGAAGCCAGCCAGTAATCAGAATCGGTTGAAACGCGGCAGGAAAAACACCAAATAGCTTCGCCAGCCAGACTGGCTCCATCATTTCGCCATCTTACCAAGCACCGCCCGGATGATGGCCGTGGCCCGGTCGAGCTGCTCGCGCGTGGCGATCAACGGCGGCAGCAACCGGACCGTGTTGGTGCCGGCCGAGGTGACCAGCAGACCGGCCTCGCGCAAAGCGGCGAGGTAAGGCGCCGGCTCACCCTGCATCCGCAGGCCGAGCATGTAGCCACGGCCGGTGACCGCCTTGAGTTGCAGGGGGAATTCCGTGGCAAGCTGCTCAAGCTGCGCTTTCCAGGCGGTGCCGTTGGTCTGCACCTTTTGCAGGAGCTGGTCGCGCTCGATGACATCCAGCACCGCCAGCGCGGCGGCACACGCCAGCGGCGTGCCCCCAAAAGTTGAACCGTGCGAGCCGGGCGTGAACAGCTCGGCGTGTTTCTCCGCCGCCCAAATCGCCCCCATCGGGTAGCCGCCCCCCAAGCCCTTGGCCATGCCAATGGCGTCGGCCCGCACCCCAGAATGCTGGAAGGCATAAAATGTCCCGGTACGCCCCAGACCGCACTGCACCTCGTCGAGCATGAGCAGCAGATTGTGCTGGTCGCATAGCGAGCGCAGTCCCCATAAAAATTCATCCGTGCAAGGCGTGACCCCGCCTTCGCCCTGGATGGTCTCGACAAAGATGGCCGCCGTGCCCGCATCCACCAGGTCGGCAAAGCTCGCCAGATTGTTCAGCTCACCGAAGACAAAGCCGGGCACAAGCGGGCGGAAGCCCTTCTGGATTTTCTCCTGCGGGGTGGCGCTCATCCCGCCGAAGGTCCGGCCATGAAACGCGTTCTTGGCGCAGATGATCTTGATGCACGTGCCCTCTTCGCCTGATTTCCGGATGCCGTGCAACCGGGCGAGCTTGATCAGGCCCTCATTGGCCTCCGTGCCGCTGTTGCAGAAAAAGACCCGCCCTGGGCCGGCCCGCTGCACAAGCCGGCGGGCCAATTCACCTTGATTCGGATGACGGAAAAGATTGCTGACATGAATCAACTCACCGGCCTGCCGGCGGACCGCCTCCACCCAGACCGGATGGCAATGCCCGAGCGCGGCTACCGCCACGCCGGACGTAAAGTCGAGGTACTCGCGCCCGGTGTCGTCCCACACGGCCACCCCCAGACCGCGCACGAGGGTCAGCGGCGGGCGGCCGTAGTTCTTCATGACGTAAGCGTCATAAAGTTCGGCGGTGTTGGTACGGACGATGGCGGGCAGGCTCATGTTAAATCAGGCTCTATCTCTTGCTCGTTCCTGAGCTTTGGCTCAACGCTCAGGAAAACGAATAACGAGCGGGAGAACGAGAACGATTTCTACCCGTAGACAATTTCCGTGCCCACCCCTTGATCGGTAAAAATCTCCAGCAGCAGGCTGTGTGGCATCCGGCCATCCACGAAATGGACGCGTTGCACGCCTTCCTGCAGGGCCCGCACGGCGCTTTGCACCTTCGGGCGCATGCCTTTGTCGATCACGCCTTGCTTCTTCAACCCCTCGACTTCACTGGCCCTGACCGTGGAAATCAAGGTCGCCGGATTCTTCGGGTCGGCCAGCAGGCCGGGCACATCGCTCATGTAAACCAAGCGCCGGGCGCGCAGCGCACTGGCGACGCGGCCGGCCACGGTGTCGGCATTCACATTGTAGGGCTTGCCATCGAGGCCTTCGGCCACGGGTGAGATCACC
>JANMVS010000018.1:0-4248 GCA_031392885.1 Verrucomicrobiota bacterium | reverse complement strand
AATGCCTCAAAAAATCGCACAAAGGCACCAGCACCCAGCAGGTGAATTAATATTCGGTGATCACTACCCCGTAAGTATTTCTCCCTGCACTCCTTCCTAACTCTGTGCTCTCTGTGACGAGATCGATCTGCGGATTTTAGGTTGAATTCAGACTTTACACCAAGATCGCAAAGTTCGCGCAGTCAGTGTGAGGCAATTATGTCGAACCTTGGCTATCTTTGCTGCCTTGGTGTGAAAAATCCGATTCCTTATAGTAATTGGTATAATTGCCTAATCCCGCAGCTGATCATCCCACCCAGCCCCCAAGCCCCGCTTGACCCTCTCCGCGCCGAAGCCCTACCGTGCCCCTTGAACCTGGGCATCCGCCCCGCGTTCGCCGCTCCGTAAACATCCCCGGGGCATTTGATCAAACCAACGCCAACTTACGTGCCCGCAATTTTTGCTCTCAATTGTAGGAGCTTGCTTGCAAGCGATTCGGGACGCCCGTTGACGGACCACAGGTTGAATCGCCTGCAAGCAGGCTCCTACATTCCATCCAAGCCGAAGCGAGCTTCGGGGTATCGAACCCAACGCGAATGAACCCCGAACCCACCCAGGTGCCCGTGCAACGCTGGCGCGCTGCCGGCGAGGGCCGACCCGACCCCGGCCTGGCCGCACCCGAGACGGATGCCGTCGCCAGCGAGGAACCGCTGGAACTGCGCGTCGCCGACCGCAGTGTCGCCGTGGTCATGCGCACACCCGGCCATGATCGCGAACTTGCAGCGGGGTTTCTGCTCACCGAGGGCGTCATCCGCCATGCCGATGATGTCCTCGATATTCTGCCCTGCCGCGATCAGGACGGCGGCGCCTCGGGCAATGTCATCAACGCCCTCCTCGCGCCATCCGTCCGCGTAGACTTCGACCGGCTGACGCGTCATGTGTTCAGCTCCTCCAGTTGCGGCGTGTGCGGCAAAGTCACGCTCGATGCCGTGCTGCAGTCCTTTCCCCCGGTGGCCCCGGGCCCGGCCTTTGCTCCCGCGCGGCTGGCGGAGTTGCCGGCGCGACTGCGCGCGGCCCAACCGGTCTTTGCCACGACCGGCGGGCTCCACGGCTGCGCCTTGTTCAATCCGGCCGGCGCGCTCGAGCTCGTGCGCGAGGATGTCGGCCGGCACAACGCCCTCGACAAGGTGCTCGGCCGGGCGCTGCTCGACCGCCGCCTGCCCCTGTCCGCGCACGGCCTGCTGCTGAGCGGCCGCATCTCCTTTGAGCTCGTCCAAAAAGCGCTCGCCGCCGGCGTGCCGCTGGTCGCCGGCATCGGCGCCCCCTCGAGCCTGGCGATCGCCTGCGCCGAGCGCGGCGGGATCACCCTCATCGGTTTCCTCCGCGCCGACCGCTTCAACCTCTACACCCACGCCGCGCGCCTCGGACTGTGAGGTGCAGTTGGAGTTAACCACGGATTTCACCGATCCCACGGATATGATATTCAAAACTTCAATCCCCACGCCCTGTCCTTGGTTTTATCCGGATCGAATCCGTGCCATCCGTGGTAAAAAAATCTCTTCCTCCTTTTCGCGTCTATTTGTGTGTTTCGCGGGCCAAATATCTCCACCTTGGCTGAAATGAATTATTCTGGATGAAAATCGCCGCGCTCCACATCTCACCCGGCCACAATTTTTTCGGCCACCACGGCCAGCCCCCGGATCAACACCCGATGCTAGCGTTCGCGGCCGTCGAGTGCATCACGGGCCGCGGCCTGCGCGGTGACCGGTTCTGGGATCACAAGCCCGCTAATCCCGGGCAGATCACGTTCTTTGCCGAGGAAGTGCACCACGCTTTGCTCCGCGAACTGGGCCCGTCCCCCTGCCCGCCCGGCGCCTACCGGCGCAATGTCCTCACCCGCGGCGCCGACCTCAACGCCTTGATCGGCCGCGAATTCACCGTGCAGGGCGTGCGTTTCCTGGGCGCGGCGGAGTGCAAACCCTGCTACTGGATGGATCATGCGGTCGGCCCGGGCGCGGAAGCCTGGCTGAAGGGGCGCGGCGGCTTGCGGGCGCAAATCCTGACTGACGGAAAACTGCACGTGGACTGCGCCGGGGCCGCCGGTCTGCTGCTCGCGGGCGGCCGGTCGCGCCGCATGGGCCGGGACAAGGCCGGCCTCGACTGGCACGGCCACCCGCTCGGCGAACACCAGGCCACCACCCTCGCCGCCACCGGCGCGTGGCCGCTGCTGCTTTCCTGCCGGCCGGATCAATCGTGGATCCCCGCCGGATTTACGCGGATCGAGGATCAGGCCGAACAAGGCGCGCTCGGGGCATTCGTCGGCGCGCTGGCATCCACCGAGACTCCGGTCGTGACGGTGCTCGCCGTCGACCTGCCGCTGGCCACCGCCGCGCTCCTGCAAAAATTAACCGGCACCGCGCGCGAAGCCGGCGGCTCCGTGGTCCCGGTGCACGACGGCGTCTACGAACCCTTCGCCGCCGCCTGGCACCGGTCAGCCCTGCCCGCCCTGCAGACCGCACTCACCGCCGGCCACTCGCTTCAGTCGGTCTGCGCCGCACTGCAGGCCGCGAGTCTCCTGCGGCCGTACCGGCTGTCCGTCGATGAAACGAAACTGCTGGCCAATCTGAACACGCCGGAGGATCTGGCCGGGTTGTTATGAGTTTAAATTTTTTTCGTGGAGTTATGGGTAGGGCCGGACCGCCGGGCCGTCCGCGATTGCCAAAACGGCGCGCCCAGCGGTCGCGCCCTACCTGTTGAAAACCTCCTCGCTTGACATCAACATGAAGTTGAACATCAACTTCATCTCATGAGAACCATCTCCGCCGTCGACCTCCGTAACGATCTGGAGGGTATAGTGAAAAGGCTGATAAAAGGGGAGCACATGGAGTTGAGCTATCGGGGCGAAGTTGTGGCTGAGCTGAGGCCAAAAGCAGACGAAAAAAGCAGACGCCACGCAGCCACCGCCGCACTCGAACGGATCTGGACGCGAACGCGCAACGATCCCGACTATGGGCAGAAAGTGGAGAAATACATCCAGGAGGTTTACGAAGACCGCAAATCTTACGGAGACCGTAAGCCCGAATGATTTTGCTCGATTCCAATTTTCTCATTTCCGGCACCCGCGAAAATTCCGCCGAGGCCGGGCGGCTGGTCACCTGGCGGCTGTCGGGTGAAACCCTGGCGACCAGTGCTATCGCCTGGTCGGAATTTCTGAGCGGTCCCGTGGCGGCGGAAATCGCCGGCGATCTGCGCACGCTGCTCGACGGGGGCATTCTGGAATTTGACGAAACCTGTGCCGGGACGGCCGCCCGCCTTTTCAATGCCACCGGCCGCAAACGCAGCTTGCGGGTGGACGCCATGATCGCCGCCACCGCCCTTGAGAACGACGCCCTTCTCGCCACCCGCTATCTTGAAGACTTCCAACCCTTCGTCCCCCACGGACTGAAACTCGCCACCCGAGACTGAAATCATAAAACTTCGGTAAGGGCCGTTGCCCTCAACGGCCCGGACGCTTGCGGGCAAGCGCCCTACCCTCACCAATCCCTTTCCACGCCATGGCCAAGAAAAAAACTTTCAAGAACGACAACCAACCCGAGCTGCCCTTGGGCGGCGAGCTGCCGCCCACGGAAGGCAAAGCACCGAAGACCGAGGACAGTAAGACTTCGAAGTCCGATCTCTCAACTCCTCGTCCGGCGACGGCCGGGTCGAACACCGGGCCTGCCGCAGCCGGCAACGGCGCCAGCGCTCAACTCTCAACTGCGGCTGCCTCCAGCCTCCCGTCTCCGGCCTCCGCGTCGTCCGACGCGCCCTCCGAAGCCTTGGCAAAGGAGGACCCACCCGCGCCCAAGCGGAAAAAAGGCCAGAAAATCCAGGACGACCCGGCACCCCTCGCGGCCGCCTACCGCAACTGGTTCCTTGACTACGCCTCCTACGTCATCCTCGACCGCGCCGTCCCGCACATCGACGACGGCCTGAAGCCCGTCCAGCGCCGGATTCTCCACACCCTCTGGGAGATGGACGACGGCCGCTTCCACAAGGTCGCCAATGTCGTCGGCGCCACCATGCGCTTCCACCCGCACGGCGACGCCTCCATCGGCGCCGCGCTCGTCGCCATCGGCCAGCGCGCCTGGCTCATCGAGCCGCAGGGCAACTACGGCAACATGCTCACCGGCGACGAGGCCGCCGCCCCCCGCTACATCGAGGCGCGCCTGACGCCGTTCGCCAAGGACGTGCTCTTCAACCCGAAGACCACCACCTGGCAGCTCAGCT
>JANMVS010000171.1:0-3308 GCA_031392885.1 Verrucomicrobiota bacterium | reverse complement strand
GCTCATCGCCGCGTGCGCGATGGAGCCCGGCCAGTATTTCGCCATCAACATGGCCGGCACCGCCGAGGTCGTGACCGCCAAGATCACGGCGCTGGGCTTTCCCGTGACGCCGGGGCAGATGGCCGACCTGGCCGCCAGCGTGGGTGAAAAAACGATGGTCGGGCGCACCGGCGGCGCCCCGACGTTTGCCGTGGGCATGGCGCACATGTTCGCCGGCGTCGTCGGCAGTCGGGCCGCCCTCGCGCTCTGGTACCACTTTGCGATCATGTTCGAGGCGCTGTTCATCCTCACGACGCTCGATGCCGGCACGCGGGTCGGCCGTTTCCTGGTGCAGGATTTGCTCGGCACGCTCTGGGCGCCGCTGGGCGACACGCGTTCCCTCGGGGCCGGCACGTTTGCGACGGCACTGTTTGTCGGGCTGTGGGGCTGGTTCCTCTACCAAGGGGTGATTGATCCGCTGGGCGGCATCAATTCCCTCTGGCCCATCTTCGGCATCGCCAACCAGCTGCTCGCGGTGCTCGCGCTTAGTCTCGGCACGACCGTGCTGATCAAGATGGGTCGCGTGCGGTATCTGTGGGTCACCTTGCTGCCCCTGGGCTGGCTGCTGTCGGTGACGGTGACCGCCGGGCTGATGAAAATTTTCAGCCCCGCGCCGCTGGGATTCCTCGCGCTGGCCCGCGGCCTCGAGACGAAGATCGCCGGGGGCGGCACCGGGGCGGAACTCGCGACGTGGAGCGCCCAACTGATGAACAACCGGGTGGATGCGGTCGTCACCGGGGTGTTTCTCGTTCTGGTCGCCACGGTCGTCCTGGCCTGCGCCCGCGTGTGGGTGCAGTTGCTTTCCGGCCGGCGCGCCGCCGATCTGCACGAAGAACCTTATGTGCCACTGGCGGGCACGGCCGCCGCCAAGTGATGCGCATCGCCGTCCTCTCTGACACCCACGACCGGTTTCCCCCGAATCTGCCGGCGCGGCTGCAGGGCGCGGATGAAATCTGGCATCTCGGCGATGTGTGCGAGCCGGCGACGCTCGCGGCGTTCGAGCAACTGGGCAAACCGCTCTACGTCGTGCTCGGCAACAATGAAACCCACGACCTCTGGCCGCTGCAGTTGCAGCTGGTGCGCACCGGCCAGAAGTTTTTTCTGGCGCATATTCCACCGGGCCGGGTGCCGCCGGGCACGCAGGTCGTGCTGCACGGTCACACGCATGTGCCCCGCGACGAGACGGACCAGGCCGGCGTGCGCTGGCTCAACCCCGGCTGCATCACCGGGCCCAATCGCGGGGCGCGCGCCAGTTTTGCGTGGCTGACCCTGGCGAAGGGCCGGGCGCCCGACTGGCGGCTGGAGATGCTCTGAGCCGGGATCAGGCAGCCACGGCCGCAAAACACGTTTTGCCCGTGACGGGAAGAAACAGGGCTGTAGGCGGGGCTTTCTGCCCCGATTCGCAACCTGCGCCGCGCTCGTGTGTCCGCCATCGCGGTCCCGCTCCTACAGCTCGGATTCTTGAGCTGGCACCTAGCCCGCATATTTCACACTCGTCGCGAGATTTTGGCGGTGCTCGACGACTCTCAGCCCGCGTGGGTCCGGGACTTGGTCGGTCATGCGGGCTAGGCGTCAAAGATCCGGCCGCCGCTTGTCGGCGGGCCATTCCTCGGGAGAAAACCGGCACCGCGACGATCGCCGGCCCTACCCCGGGCCGCGGTCAGTTCACCATCTTCTTCCAGCGGGAGTTGCCGTAACCGACGTTGACGGCGTCGGGCGGGAACTCCGCTATCACGCCGATGGAGGGAACCACCACCGCGGCGAGCGGGCCTTTGCGGGCGGCGCGGGCCTGGGCCTCGATCCGGGGCTTGCCGGGGTTGCCGTCCTTGCCGATGGCGCCGATCGTCACGAGGCCCTCGAGTGAAATGGTGACAATGCTATCGCCCGGTTTCCGGCCGGTGGCATATCGCCCGGCCACGGCGCTAAAAACCGAATTTTTTTCGCTGTCCGAGGTGACCACGACCACTCCAGCGGGCAGATCACTCAGTTTTTTATGCGGCAGGCCGTACCAGAAGCCGACCATGATGAGAGCCACGCCCAGAACAAACAGCCCGGCGATTTCACCGAAAGCGCGCAGGCCGGCAAACCGGGTGGGGGCCGCACCGACCATTCGCGTGGGGCCACGCGTCGCGGGCCGCGCGGCTTGGAACGGCGGCAGGGCGGCGAGCCCCTTGGAATTTTCCACGGTCCAAAATTCGTCAAACAAGGAGGTGCTTTTGTGCATGCACAGGCGGCCGGAATGGATGGCGATCCGCCAGCCCTTGTCGCCGTGACTCACGATGATGCCGGGATTGTCCTTGAAGTCGGCGACGTGGCTGAGCAGCAGAAGATTTCCCGCCAGCTTGTAGATTTCCTCGGCGGAAACCAGCCCCAGTTCCAGTTTTTCGCCGGCCGGAGCCAAGCTCAGGGCGTTGGCCTTGAGCTGAATGAGGGTGACTTTGTAGGGGCCGCTCATTTTTCGAGAATATAAACCAGTGAGTTGCCGAAGCCGACCTGAACATTGCCGGTGGTGAGATTGCCGTCGTCGATTTGCTTATCGAGCATCAGCCGCAGATCTTGGTCGTCGCTCACCGGGAAAGTCGCGTCATCCTCGATCATGATGGCGGCTTTGGCGACCACGCCGCCGGGGTTCGAATCAAAACACCACTTATAATAGCCTCCGATGGGGGTTTTGATTTTGAAACCGGGGGGTAGGGCTCCGACCATCTCGGCAGGGATGACATGCGCCACTTCGTCCGCCGGCCATTTACCGTTCTGCAGGCTGTAGGTAATGAGGGCCGTGGAAAATGCCTTCAGGTCGTTTTCCACCGCCGTGCTCTTGGCCCGCATGGTGATATGCCGGTAGGTGGGCATGCCCATTGCCGCCAGCAGGCCAATAATCACCACCACAACCATGATTTCAACCAAGGTGAAACCACGGGTCCGGGGTTGGCGGCTGAGGGATGATTTGAACAAATCAGGCATTCGTGGGGGGAGATGAATACGAATAACCCCCGAGGGTGCAAGCGCCCAGAATAAAAGTGATTTTTTTATTCAGGCGAAAAATCCCCCGGACTCCGGCGGACCGCCCGGGGCCTTGGCCGATGGCGCGAAATAGCGGCTGGCGTTGGCGGGCAACCGGGTCTAGCCCCAATCCCACCGCGTGAGTGACCCCCAGCAGGAATTTTTCGAAACCCAAACCGTGTCATCCGCGGCGCAGCTGGTTTTTGTCCGCAGCCTGCGCGCGCGGAACTACCGGCTGACGCTCCGGCGGAACGGCGTCGCGGTGG
>JANMVS010000011.1:0-4683 GCA_031392885.1 Verrucomicrobiota bacterium | reverse complement strand
ATGGCAAAAAAACACGCGCGCACGGATGCGTCGCGAGATGGTGGCGGCGGTCCGTGCCGGGCTCAGTTTGCGCGCGGTCGCGCGGCGGTTCAATAAATCGGCCCGCGTAGTGACCAAGTGGGTGCGGCGTGCGGAGGGTCTCCATCACACCTTGGTTCTCCGCTCCTCGCTAATGCCAGTTTCGCCTCTCCCAAGTGCGGACAGGTTGCTGTCACTTGCCCCCCAATGCTTTTTACCCGAAGAGCGCAAAGCCCGCAGAGAAATCCCCGGGCAGAGGCGAGCCTGCGTGATCTTGGCGGCCTTGGTGGAGAGTGCAGAAGCTTGAGGAGACTGGTATAATTCCGTGGGCTCCGTGGGCCCAGAAGAGAGCTGAAGAGCCTCGGCTCGATTTCGCGGCCTTCGCGTTTTTCGCGGGCAATCATCTGCCTCCCTCCGGCTCAGACCTTGAGATCTTTCAACCATCCCCGGTTGGCCACCTGCCAGTCCACCGAACGCTGGAAGCCCTCCTCGGTGGTGACTTGCGGCTGCCACGCGAGCAAGCGCCTGGCCTTCGTGATGTCCGCCCAGGTCTCCTTGATGTCTTCGAGATGAAACGGCTCGCGGACGATACTCGCCTTCTTCCCCAGCGCTTTTTCGATCGTCGTGATGATGGCCAGCAGACTGAGGGGATTGCGCCCGCCGCCGAGGTTGATGATTTCGTAGCCGAGCGGCTGCGCGGCGAGGATCGTGCCGCGGGCGATGTCGTCCACATACGTGAAATCACGCGTCTGGGTGCCGTCGCCATAGAGGGTGATGGGGGTGCCTTCGTCGATCCACTTGATGAAGCGCAGCGGCGCCATATCGGGCCGGCCGGCGGGGCCGAATACCGTGAAGTAACGCAGCACGGAAATATCGAGGCCGTAGAGCTTGTGATAGCTGTGGGCCATCAGCTCGGCCGCTTTCTTGGTGGCGGCATAGGGCGAGAGCGGCGTGTTGACCGGCTGGTCCTCGGTGAAGGGCATCGGGCAACCCGCATAAAGCGAGGAGGTCGAGGCGAGCACCTGTTTTTTCACGCCGTGCTTTCGCTGGCATTCCAGCAGGTTGATGGTCCCGAGCGTATTCGTGCTCAGGTAAACATGCGGATGCGTGATGCTGTAACGCACCCCCGCCCGGGCCGCCAAATTGAAGACGGCGTCGAATTTGAATTCGCCAAAGAGCGCGTCGAGCGCCGGCAGGTTCTCGACATCAATGGCCTCGAAGATAAAGGAGGCGCGCGGCGGCCGCCCCGCGCCGCTTGGTTTTCCCGCGCCGGGCGCGCTCGCGGTCACCCGCCCCACCCCGGCATACCGCGACACCGCGGGATCCGGGCCCGGCTCCCAACTCGTGCCGTCCAGCAGGCGGGACAGACGATAATCCTTCAACCGCACGTCATAGTAATCGTTGAGATTGTCGACTCCGACCACCGTGTGGCCGTCCGCCAACAGCAACGCGCAGACCTTCGAGGCGATGAAACCGGCCGCGCCTGTGACTAGGTAAGTGGACATGGAGGTAAGATCAAAGCGGTTGGGCGAGTCGTCCCCAACGAGCCGTTCCCCAAGGGTGACCCATAAAGTGACTGCACCGCAGGTAGGGCGAGTCTTCCGGACGAGCCGTTCCGCGATTGTCGTTGCCCGGGGTAGGGCGGAGCGGACCGCTCCGCCGTCCGCGAATACCCCTGACGGCGCGCCCGGCGGTCACGCCCTACCTGCGGCTCGGCCGGAGAATTCGCCCTACCATTGCTACCGCCACTACGATGGGCAAACCTCAATAATTGGGAAGTTCGGTCTCGTTCAGAATTTACTCTGAAGGTATTCATTTCGTGTCTTTAGTGTATTTCGTGGTTACTCCCTTTTGCCTGATCCGGGCTAACCTTGGCCGAGCGCGGCTCCATCCGCCCGCGCCATCAGCCGGGCCAGGGCGGCGCCGGTGACTTGAGGCGCCCAGCCCAGTTCCTGCCGGGCGAGGGAGGCGTCGCCGACCAGTTTGGATGATTCCGCGGGACGAAAGAAACGGGGATCCACTTTCAGCACGACGGCGCCCGTATCCGCGCGCCGGCCCACCTCATCCACGCCCCGGCCCTCAAATTTCAGGCCAAGGCCCAGTTCCGCGAAGGCGGCGGTGGCGAATTCGCGGATCGAGCACGTTTGGCCGGTGGCCAGCACATAGTCGCGGGGCGTGGCCCCCTGCAGCATCTGCCACATGGCGGCGACATACTCGGGCGCATAGCCCCAATCGCGTTGGGCCTCAAGATTGCCCAGATCTAATATCGTCTGCTGGCCGGCCTTGATCCGGGCGGCACCGAGGGTGATCTTCCGCGTCACGAAATTCTCCCCGCGCCGCGGGGACTCGTGATTGTAGGCGATCCCGCTGCACGCGTAGAGGTCGTAGGCGTTCCGGTAGACGCGGCAGAGCTGGGTGGCGAAGGCCTTGGCGCAGCCGTAGGGATTAACCGGATTGAACGGCGTGGACTCCGTCTGGGGCGACGCGACCGGCCCGCCGAAGATTTCCGAGCTGGCCGCATGGTAAAACCGCACCGGGTAGTCCAGATCCCGCATGGCCTCGAGCAGGCCGAGGGTCGCCATGCCGTTTTCCTGCACCGTGACCTCGGGAATCTCAAAGCTGAGACCCACATGGCTCTGCCCGGCCAGATGGTAGACTTCGGTCGGCGCCACCTTTTTCAGCAGCCGGCGCACCGAGGTCAGGTCGTTCAGGTCGCCGTAGTGCAAAACCAGCCGCTCGGGCGGCGTATTCTGCCCCGACCGCAGGTGATCCAGGCGCGAGCGGTTGAACATGCTCGCCCGCCGCACTAGGCCGTGGACCGTGTAGCCCTTGGCCAGCAACAGCTCGGTCAAATAAGATCCGTCCTGCCCGGTGATGCCGGTGATGAGGGCGCGGCGGCTGGGCGGGGGAGGCAGGGCGTTGCGAGTGGGCACGGGGCGGAGAAGGAAGTCCGAACATGATAGAGTGTAGGCCCGCCGGGCAAGCGGATTGGTGTTTCGAACGAAGCGGCCGGCCCGCAATTGCTCAGCGGTTCGGGATTTGAGGTAGGGCCGGACCGGTAGACGGTGGACGGGGATCGGTGGACGGTAGACGGTGGGGTAGGGCGAGTCGTCCCGACGAGCCGTCCGCGATTGTCGTTGCCTGAGGTAGGGCGGAGCGGCCCGCTCCGCCGCGGCTGCGCACTCGTCCCGGTCACGCCCTACCACAATCCATATTTGGTATGAATGGTATCTGCCCCTCTCTGTTGCCTCAGCGATCTCCTTTGAAAAATCCGGCGATTGGAATTGGGTCGATAGTGTTGACCACGGAACCCACGGAATACACCCGGAAAATGCAGTTGGACACAGAGTACACGGAGGTAAGCACAGAGCGCACAGAGATTTTCACCGGCCTGATCTATGCGTTCCTTGTGTTCTCTTGCGGCTGTTAGCGGTGTTTTTTTGAAAGCGGCTCACTGCGGGGAGGACTGTTCCGTGTGTTCCGTGGGCCAAATCGGGGAGCAGGTCTTCATCGTCGAAGACGTAGCTCGCGGAGGACGGCTCGTCCGGAGGACTCGCCCTACCTGGCTTGTCCGCCATAGGCCGGGCGACGGCGGAAGGATGCGCCCTACCTGTCTTCGGCCTCGTTCCATCAGCCACGACCTGGTGACCGGTGGGGTTGAGGTGACCTTCAGGGGGGAAGAAGAACTCGCCAAATCCCAGATGACACCATTTCTTCAGCCCTATGGACACGCAGCGGGCGCACTTATTTGTGAATCAAGGAGCGAATAGAAATGCCTAAGCCCGTGGCTCATATTTCCGTGGTGATTTGCACCCGCAACCGCGCTGAATCCCTGCGGGAGACCCTCGCCTGTCTGGCCCGGGCCGATAAAACGGGCCTACGCTGTGAGGTGGTGGTCGTTGACAACGGCGGCACTGACCACACCGCTGCGGTTGCGAGCGAGCCCATCCTCGGCCTGCCCATTCACTACCTGGTTGAACCGCTGACCGGCAAAAGCCATGCGCTGAACCGGGCGTTGGCAAATGCGCCGTTGGGTGAGATCGTGGCCGTGCTTGACGATGATATGAGCCCCCACCCGGACTGGTTTGCCGGTGTGAAGGCCATTTGTGACCGCTGGCCGGACAAGGACTATTTCACCGGACGGAGCTATTGTATCTGGCCGGTTCCGAAAGTACCCGACTGGTGCACACACCCAAGGCTTCGTGGCTGGGCATTTTCTGTCATGAGCGTCTCAAAGGAAACGGAGGTGTCCGATGGTCGTTGGTTTTCCGGCAACCATTTCTGGTTCCGTTCCCGGGTTTTAAACGATGGCCGGCGGTTCGAGACCGGCCAACCCGATCTTTCTACCCATATTGAAATGTCGGAGCCGCAATTCATGCTCAAACTGGCGGAGGACGGTTTTGGCGGCTTGATGGCCCCCGATGCAGTTTGTGGACATCGGATTCAGCCCGATCTGCTCAAGTTCGAGGTCTTACAGCGGCGGGCGGTCCGGGTTGGTCGGGGCTTTGCAGTCGCACGATTACAGCCATATAAGGCCAGGATAAAGCAGGCGCGGCTCTTCCGGGCCCATCCCTTCCTGAGTCGACTATTTTGCGCGGCCAGTCTGATAGGTTGGGGTGCCATCCACCTGGCATCATGGCTTCATCCGGCGCCATCAGCCCGGAT
>JANMVS010000111.1:0-1680 GCA_031392885.1 Verrucomicrobiota bacterium | reverse complement strand
ATCCGGAGCATGAGGAAGGGGGGGGGGGGGGATTGCCGAAACGAAACTGCCACCAGAACCGACACCCACATCCCCAAAGACGCACGCCCAGCGACGCGGCAATACCCGGGGCTGCCCAAAGTGGAGAACGGTCAAGCGCTGCTGCACGATCCAATTGAGGGCCGGCCGCTAGCGCGTCCGGTGGAGCAACTCGCTCCGCTCCTCACCGGCCGCGCCATCTACCTCACCTCACGCGCACAATTGGCCGCCGAGTTAACCCGCTTCGACTTCACCTGGTTCGTCCCGGCCATCGTCAAATACCGCAAGCTGCTCGGTGAAGCGCTGATTGCCAGCCTGTTCATCCAACTGTTTGCGTTGCTCACGCCGCTGTTCTTCCAGGTGGTCATGGACAAGGTGCTCGTCCATAAGGGCATCTCCACGCTGACTGTGATCGCACTCGGCCTGCTCGCGGTCGTGATCTTCGAATCGATCCTCTCGGCGCTGCGCAACTACGTCTTCGCCCATACAACGAGCCGCATCGATGTGGAACTGGGCGCGCAACTATTCCGCCATCTGCTCTCGTTGCCGCTGGCCTACTTCGAAGCACGGCGGGTCGGTGATTCCGTCGCCCGCGTGCGGGAGTTGGAAAACATCCGCCAGTTCCTCACCGGCCAGGCCCTCACCTCGGTGATCGATCTCGCCTTCACCGGCGTGTTCCTCGCCGTGATGCTGTATTACAGCCCGCTGCTCACGCTGGTGGTTGCGCTCTCGATCCCCTGTTACGTCATCCTCATGATGCTGGCGATGCCCGCGTTCCGCCGGCGCCTTGACGAAAAATTCGCACGCGGTGCCGAGAACCAATCCTTCCTGGTCGAATCGGTCACCAATCTGCAAACCCTCAAGGCCGGTGCGGTCGAGCCGCAAGCGATCCGCCGCTGGGACGAACAGTTGGCCGGCTATGTGGCAGCCAGTTTTCGCGTCACCCGCCTCTCGGTCTTCGCCGGCGAAGGCATCCAGTTGATCCAAAAGCTGGTCACCGTCGGCATCATGTGGCTCGGTGCCTATGAGGTCATCAACGGCGCCATGACGGTAGGTGCCCTGGTCGCCTTCAACATGCTGGCCGGGCGCGTCTCGCAGCCGGTGATCCGCCTCGCGCAACTCTGGCAAGAGTTGCAGCAGACCGGCATCTCGGTCGCCAGGCTCGGCGACATCCTCAACACCAAGCCGGAGAACGCCAGCACCACAGGTGCTCCAAAGGCAGGCAGCCGCGCCCAACTCCCCGCCATCAAAGGCGCGATTGAATTCGACCAAGTGCGCTTCCGCTACCGCCCAGACGGCTCCGAGATCCTGCGCGGCATCAGTTTCAAGCTCAATCCGGGCGAAGTGCTCGGCCTGGTGGGCCGCTCCGGTTCCGGCAAAAGCACCGTCGCCAAACTGGTGCAACGCCTCTATGTACCCGAACGCGGCAGAGTCCTGATCGACGGCGTAGACCTCGCATTGGCCGACCCGGCCTGGCTGCGCCGCCAGACCGGCGTGGTGCTGCAAGAGAACCGCCTGTTCGCGCGCTCAGTGCGCGACAACATCGCCCTGGCTGAACCGGGCGCGCCGATGGAGGGCGTCATTACCGCCGCAAAAATGGCCGGCGCGCACGAATTCATCCTCGAATTGCCCGAAGGCTATGACACCATCGTCGGCGAGCAG
>JANMVS010000042.1:0-3337 GCA_031392885.1 Verrucomicrobiota bacterium | reverse complement strand
GACGCGCGCACAGACTCCTCTACGGCCTCGATACCATCGCCGAGGATTTTGCACTGGCGGAAGACATCGTGAAGCCCCTGCTCGCAGCGCGGCCCAACGATCCCGAGGTCGTGACCGTCGCCGCCGAAATCTCGACGGAATACCTCACGCGCGGCTTCGATCTCACGCCGGCGCGCCGCGCGCAGGCGCAGCGCCTCACCGAGCGGGCGGTGGCGCTCGCGCCCGACAGCCCGGAGGCGCTCGCGACCCTCGGCCGCTATCTGCTCTACCTCAACACCCAGCTCGGCCGCGCCGAGGAGTTGATGCGCCGCGCGATCGAGCTCAAGCCCGCCGAGCCGCGGTTTCACCGCACGCTCTTCTACATTCTCACCTTCGGCAAAACGACGACGGCCGAAGGCGACGCGTTTGGCGCGCAGATGGCGGCGAAATTTCCCAACGACCCGCTCGTGGCCTACGACATCGCGCGCCGTTACAAGGACAGGGATGAGCTGGGCCCGATGGAACAGTGGTTCGACAAGACGGTCGCGCTTGCGCCGCTGGGATCCGTGCTGGTCTGGAAATCCTGGATCGCGCTCGAAATCCACGGCGACCTCGCCGGCATGAAGACGTGGCTCGACCGCGTGCCCGACCGGCAGCGCGCCACGCCGCGGGTCGCGAACGCCTTTTACGTCCATGCCATGTTCAGCGGTGATACCGCGGCCGCCATCCCCCTGCTCAACACCCTGGGCGATTCGTGGATGACCGACTTCGATTTCACCGGCCCGAAGGCGCTGCTGCTCGGCGACCTGCTGCGGCGCAACGGCAGCGACGATCTCGCGCGCCTGCAATACGAGGCCGCGCTGGCCGAAGTCCAGCGCGTGCTCGCGCGTGACCCCACCGACTGGCGTCCGCGCCGCGCGGAAATGCTCGCACTGCTCGCACTGGGCCGGCGCGACGAGGCCCGCGCCGACCTGCGGCTGGTGTTGCAGTCGCTCCCCCGGCCCTATCGGTGGAGCTTCAACAGCTCGTGGATGAACGGCGCGCTGCGCGCCGCCTTCCTGCTGGAGGAACGCGAGCTGGCGCTGACGATGCTGAAGGAAGTCGCGACCGTGCCGCAGACGCGCGCGATCCTGCGCAACCTCTTCCGCCTCGACCCGCGCCTGGCCGCCTGGCGCTCCGACCCCGAGATTACGACGATCCTGGCCGAGCCGAAGGAGCAGAGGACGGAAGGCGGAGGACAGAATACAGCGCCCCTGACCGAAGCCGGCAAACTCGCCGCGCGCGCGGTCGCGCTCTACAGCAAGCTCAACTATACGCGGGAGGACCTCGCCACAGCCGAGGATCTCGCCCGCAAGGCCACCGAGCTCGAGCCCGACTCCGCCGCCGCGTGGGGCGCGCGGGCGGGCGGGCAGGCGACCTACCTTTACCGCAACTGGAACTTCAGCGAAAAGCGCCGGCAGGACACGCAGGCCTACGCCAGCCGCGCGCTCGGGCTCAATGCCGAGGAGCCTGAGGCCCTGATCGCGCTCGGCCACCTGTTGCGCCAACAAGGCATGAACGGGCAGGCGGCGGCTCATTTCCGCCGCGCCCTCGCGGCGGAGCCCGCGAACATCCGTGCGGCGCGCGCCCTGGGCACGACCCTGAGTTTTGACGGCCAGCGCGCGGAAGGGCGGGCCGTGCTGCTCGCCGCGGTCCAACGCGACCCTCGTGATCCTTTGGTGCGCTACGACCTCGCGCTGACCTATGGCGTCTATCTCTCCGAAAGCGGACAGCCGCCGGCCGAGATCACGACGGCGATCGAGCAGCTGGATGCCGGGTTGGCGGTGCAGACGCTCGCGGGCTTGCTCAACGCGAAAGCTATCGCGCAGGGCGGCTGGCTGGGCGACGTGCCCGCGATGCGCGCGACGCTGGCGCAGCTCGAAAAGCTTCCGCTCGCGGAGCGCGCCGAGGACCGGGCCGTCTTCACCGCGATGTGGGGCGCCTTGCTCGACCGCGAACCCCTGCGGGTCGCGGTGGCGGCGGCGCTCACGGCCAAGGATTATTTTGAAGACACCGTGGTGCCGCGCCGCGCGAAGGATTGGACGCTCGCGATCGCGCACCGGCTGGAGAAGAAGGACAGCCTCGCCCGGCTCGACTGGCAGCGGGCCGAAACCGTATTGCGGCAGCGCCTGCGCGACGATCCGAACAACCAGACGCGCGTCGTTGAACTCGCCACCACCCTGGCGTGGCTTGGCCGCACGGACGAGGCGCTCCTCGCGGTTGCTCCGGTCGAGGCGATGGCGCGCGAGGAACCCACGAGCCAACGCAGCCGGGTGCTCGCCGACTTTTACGCGGCGGTGGGCGACGCGACCAAGGCGGCGCCCTACATCCGACAGGCGCTGAACCAAAACGTTTTCCTAACCTCCAAGACACTTCGTCTCGACCCGTGGTTCGACAAGCTCCGCGGCCAGCCGGAATTTGAAGCGCTGCTCGGGGAACCGGCGGCCAAGCCATGAGCGACCCCCCCAAAGCCGTCTTTCTCAGCTACGCGTCGCCCTCCTTCGCCAAGGTTTACCCGCCAATGGCGGCGCCAAAGGCGACCAGGGCTACGGAGGGCAGGCAGGATGCGGAAGCGGCGAAGCGCATCGCGGACGCCCTGCGCGCCGCCGGCGTGGAGGTGTGGTTCCACCAGAGCGAATTGGTGGGCGGGGGGCGAGGCGTCCCGCGCAGCGGGCCCGGCCCGCTTGACAGGGATTTTTTGGCGGCGTAACTTTCTTCCATGAAATCACTCTTGTCCCGCATCACGATTGATCCGGAGATTTGCCATGGCAAACCTGCGATCCGCCATCTGCGTTATCCGGTCGAGTCGATGCTTGAGTATCTGACCGGCGGGGATTCGATCGAGGATCTGTTGAAGGAGTTTCCGGATCTTGAGCGCGACGACTTGCTGGCGTGTCTGGAGTTTGCCACGCAGTCGCTCAAATTGAAAAGCCAGCATCTCGTGCTCGCATGAAATTTCTGGTGGATGCGCACCTGCCACCGAGTTTATGCACGGTGTTGCAGGCGGCGGGGCACGACGCGATTCACACGAACCGGTTGACGGCGCACAATCGGACGCCCGACGAAATCATCAACCAGCTTTCTTTGGCAGAGCAGCGGGCGGTGGTCACGAAGGACGCGGATTTTTATCATTCGCACCTGCTGCTCGGGAAACCTTGGAAGCTGCTGCTGGTGCGCACCGGCAACATCGGGACGCGCGAACTGACGGCTCTTTTTCACCGGCACTTGCCCGCCATCGTGGCCGCGTTTGACGGAAATTTGCTGGTCGAGCTGGATCGGCAGGCGGTGCAGATCGTCGTGTGAGGCGCGACGGTTTGCG
>JANMVS010000023.1:0-6811 GCA_031392885.1 Verrucomicrobiota bacterium | reverse complement strand
GGACGGCGCGCCGCGCCCCGACCTGCTCGCCAGCATTCGCGTGGAAGCACCCGAGGATTGCCCGCTTTACGTCGGCATCGTCGTCACCGGGGTCAAGGTCGGCCCGAGTCCGGCCTGGATGCAGGAGCGGCTGAAGGCCGTCGGCTTGCGCCCAATCAACAATCTCGTCGACACGGGCAACTACGTCATGCTCGAGCTCGGCCAGCCGCTGCACATTTTCGATGCCCGGAAGATCGGTGGCCGCCAGATCGTGGTGCGGCGCGCGGTCGATGACGAAAAACTGGTCACGCTCGACGGCAAGGAACGCGTTTTGAATCGGAGCATGCTCGTCATTGCCGGCGAATCTACGCCGTTGGTGATTGCGGGTATCATGGGCGGCGCCAACGCCGAGGTCGACGCCACGACGACCACGATTGTGCTCGAGGCGGCCTATTTCAGGCCGCAGTCGATCCGCGCAACTGCCAAAAAGCTGGGCGTCTCTTCCGACTCCTCCTACCGTTTTGAGCGGGGGGTTGATCCGCACGGCACGCTGGACGCGGCGTATCGCGCCATCGATCTGATTCTGGAAACGGCCGGCGGCACCGTGATGGGCCCGTCCTTCCAGGTGGGGGGCGACCGCCCGTGGCAGCGCGAGATAGTCGTCACGCCCGAATACATCCGCGAGCGACTGGGCTTTCCCATCGGCGATGAGGATATCCGGCATGCCCTTGAGTCGCTCAACCTGGCCATTGTGGGCGAGGATCTCCAAGACCAGCGGGTGGAGTGGACGGTGAAAATCCCGAGTTACCGGGCCGACCTTGACCGTCCCATTGATCTCGTGGAGGAAGTCCTGCGCATCTATGGCACGGACCGCGTGCCCCCGGCGCTTTGTGTGGGTCCGGCGCTGGTGGACGGGGACGATGATCCGATCGCCGTTTTCAACCGGCAAATCACGGCTTATCTGGTGGGGCAGCATTTTCACGAGGTCGTCAATTATACGCTGCGCTCCCGCCAGGAACTTTCGACCTGGGTCTCAGACACCGCCGCGGAGGAACTCGCGCTCGCCAATCCGTTTGTCGATGATCAGTCGCATCTGCGGCCCACGCTGGTGCTCGGTCTGCTGGAATCGCTCAAGCTGAACCAGTCGCGCGGCGTCCCGGCCTCCCGGCTGTTCGAGACCGGACGGGTTTTTATGGAGCAGGACGGCACGGTGCAGGAGTGCATCGGCGCGGCGTTTTTGCTTTGTCACAACCCGAAGGAGCGCGCCTGGCTGGCGCGGCCCGAACCGGATTTCTACGTGGTCAAGCAGCACATCACGATGCTCGCCCAGCAGGCGGGGATTGACCTGGCTGCCGCCGATCTCGTGGCGGTGCGCGGGGCATTCTGGGGCTGGCAGGAAGGACACTCCGCGGCGGCGGGTGAAATGCAGGCGGGCTGGACCGCGCGCTTCGGCCGGTTGAATCTCGCGATGGTCCGCGCCGCGGGCGTCGAGGGGACCGTCTGGGCCGGCATGTTCGCCATTCTGCCCGGAAAACTGACCGGTGGGGCGGAGCATCGCCGGTACCAGCCCTTCAGCCTGTTTCCCGCCGCCTTGCGCGACCTTGCGCTTGTGGTCGATGCGGCCCGTCAGGCCGAGGAAGTCCGCCGGGCGCTGCACCAGATCGCCGGGGCGTCCACGGGGTCGGCTTTTGGCGTCGAGGCGGTGGCCCTGTTCGACGTCTACCAGGGTCAGGGCCTGCCCGCGGGCAAGAAAAGCCTGGCTTTTTCGCTGTCGTTCCGTTCGGCGGAGCGCACCCTGACGGATGACGAGGTCAACACGGCCTTCACCAAGCTCCAGCGGGATATCGTGGCCGACGGTTCGATCAGCGTGCGGGCCTGACGGCGCGCGGCCAACGGGCTTTGGGTCAGGCGACCAGCTTGCCAAGAAATTTTCTCACCTCGGAGGGCACCGCCTTGGCCAGGTTCGGCACCGCGAGGCAGAACAGCCAGCGCACCTCCTCGTGCTGCGTCTCGGTGAGTTTGCGGATTGCGGGCGGCTCGTCCTTCTTGCCGGTGGAGTTTGCGCTGTCGATTCCATAGGTTTCCAACTCGGCCATGCCTGCACCCCAGCGGACGCCGAAATCATTCATGCGGAAATCGAAGCTGTGGACCTCTCCGCCCGGAGCCGGCCGCCAGACGTTGAGCAGCGCTTTGCCCTCATTCTTGTATTGTTCCTTATGCAACCCGGGGGAGTCCTGCTTGATGGCTTTGGCTTCCACGGGTTCGAGGGAGGCACCGAGTGACACGGGTTCCAGCACCTGCAGGTAGGCCTTTTGGGTGTTGAAGTCGGGAAATTTGAAGGCGATCCCGCAGAGCACATATTGCGAGCAGTTGCGGAGGTGGGCGACCGTGCCTGGAATCTCCAGCAGATAATCGCCGAGGCTGAGCTTGAACTTGCAGGGCTCGCCGCGAATGGCGATGGCGGCTGAATGCATCTGCATGCTCGCACCGGTGGCCGACAGGTTGCTCAGCCGGCCGGACCAGTCCTGGCCTTTATCGTCGCCCGGGATGATGTGCCCCTCCCCATCATGGCCGATGAGTGTGATGGTGGATTTAAACGGGAAGGGATTGCCGACCGCATAACGGGTGGTTTCGCGCTTGTCGGTATCCTTGACCGCCTCTTTGGAGAAATTGAGGATCTTTTTGAAAAAAAGCATGCGGAAATACATAACCCGCAATTCCGCTGGTTCAAGCCCGCTTCCTCGGCGGGCCGGGCCGGGCCGGAGGGACCGGCGTTTTTGCCGGTTGCCAAGCGGTGGTTCCGTCCCTGTTTTTATCGGCGCCTCCGGCCGTTTCATGAACCCAACTTCCGATCTCAACATCAATTATGTGGCGAACCTCGCCCGGCTTGCGCTTACCCCTGCCGAGCAGCAGAAATTCTCGCAGCAACTGGGCGATATCCTGCATTACGTGGATAAACTAAACCAGGTGGACGTGGCGGGCGTCGAGCCCCTGGCGCACGCCTCCCCCGTTTTCAATGTCTGGCAAGCCGACGTCGCCCGCGCCGGCCTGCCGGTCGAACAGGCCCTGCGGAACGCGCCGGAACAGCGGGACCACCTGATCGTGGTGCCCAAAGTCGTGGAGTAGCCGATGTCCAGTGGAGTCATTTATCAATCGGTCGCCGAGCTGGCCACCCTGCTGGCCGGGAAGCGCATCTCCGCCGTTGAGCTGATGCAGGCTTGCGCGGACCGTACGACCGCCGTCGAAGGCCGCGTCAAGGCGTTCAACTCTCGCGACGAAGCCGGGGCGCTCGCACTGGCTGCGGCCTCCGACGCCCGCCGCGCCGCCGGCCAGGCGCGGGGGCCGCTGGATGGCATCCCGGTGGGTTTCAAGGATGTCATCGCCGTGGCGGACCAACCGCTCACGTGCTCGAGCAAGATGCTCGCGAATTTCATTTCTCCTTACGACGCGACCGTCACGGTGAAGCTCCGGGCGGCCGGCGCGATCCCCTGGGGCCGGCTCAACCTGGACGAGTTCGCCATGGGATCCTCGACGGAAAATTCTTTTTTTGGCCCCACCGCGAATCCCTGGGATTTGACGCGCGTGCCCGGCGGCAGCTCGGGGGGCTCGGCGGCGGCGGTGGCGGCCGGCGCGACGCCATTGGCGCTGGGCTCCGACACCGGCGGCTCCGTCCGTCAGCCGGCGGCCTTCTGCGGGATCGTCGGCCTCAAGCCGACCTACGGCCTGGTTTCACGCTACGGCCTGGCGGCGTTTGCGTCCTCCCTGGACCAGATCGGGACCATGGCCCGCACGGTGGAGGATGCGGCCCTGCTGCTCGGCGCCATTGCCGGACACGACGAGCGGGATTCCACTTCTTTCCCGGTGGAAATTCCCGACTACCGGGCCGAGTTGCAACGGCGCCGGGGGCCGTGGCGGCTGGGGGTGCCCCAGGAATTTTTTGGCGAGGGCCTGGACCCCGAGATCAGCGCGGCGGTCAAGCAGGCGATCGAGCATTACCGGACGGCGGGCTGCGAAATCAAGGCGGTGTCACTCCCGCTGGCCGCGGAGTATGCCATCGCCGTTTACTACCTGATCGCCACGGCGGAGGCGTCCTCGAACCTCGCGCGGTATGACGGCGTCCGCTATGGTCATCGCTCGAGTGCGGCGACGAACGCCATCGATCTTTACACGCGGTCGCGCGCGGAGGGGTTTGGCGAGGAGGTCAAGCGCCGCATCATCCTCGGCACGCATGTGCTCAGCAGCGGTTACTACGACGCCTATTACCTGCGGGCGCAGAAAGTCCGCACGCTGATTCGCGGCGAATTCCTGCGGGTGTTTCAGGAGTGCGACGCGCTGCTCTCCCCGACCACGCCGACGGCGGCCTTCAAGCTGGGCGAAAAGGCCTCCGACCCGCTGGCGATGTATCTCAGCGACATCTACACCATCGGGGTGAATCTCGCCGGGCTGCCGGGCCTGTCCCTGCCGTGTGGCTTCACCGCGGGTGGCCTGCCCATCGGTCTGCAGATCATAGGCCAGCCGTTCCGCGAGGCGGAGATGCTGGCGGTGGCCCGCAGCTATGAGCAAGCCCACGACTGGCACACCAAACACCCGGGACTTTAGTTGCACAGAGAACACAGAGGAGCACAGAGATGAATACCGAGATCAATCAACTGACCGAAAAAGTGATCGGGGCTGCGCTAGAGGTTCACCGCGAGCTTGGACCTGGCCTGCTGGAGTCCGCTTATCAGCGTGCCCTGGCGCATGAATTGCACCTGCGCAGCGTCGTTTTTGAGGAGCAGAAACTTTGCCCGATCAAGTACAAGGACTTGGTCATCGATGATGCCTATCGGCTGGATTTTCTCATCAACGGTCTTGTCGTGGTGGAATTAAAAACAGTTGATGTCCTGCTCGATGTGCATGACGCCCAGGTTCTGACCTATCTCAAATTCACCGGTTGTCGCGTTGGGTTGTTGCTCAACTTCCGTACCACGGTGCTTACGCGAGGACTGCGGCGCCTGGCTCTGTGAACTCTGTGCATTCTCCGTGTCCTCTGTGTCCAAAACGTCTCCTATGAAGTACGAAGCAGTCATCGGCCTTGAGGTCCACGTGCAGCTCAAGACGGCGTCCAAGATCTTCACGCGAGTGGCCGCCGGATATGGGCAACCGGAGAACACGCTGACCGATCCCGTGGTGCTGGCGCTGCCGGGGGCCTTGCCGGTGATGAACAAGGAGGCGCTCGATAAAATCATCAAGGCTGGCCTGCTGCTGGGTTGCACCATCGCGCCCGTCTGCAAATGGGACCGGAAAAACTATTTCTATCCGGACTCACCGAAGAACTACCAGATCTCCCAATACGATCAGCCCCTCTGCCTGGCCGGCGCGGTGGAGATCGAACTGCCCGGGGCCGCGCGCAACCTCATGGGCGAACACCGGCGGATTCCGCTGACGCGGATCCATCTCGAGGAGGATGTCGGCAAACTGACGCATGGCCCGCACGATTCGCTGGTGGATTTCAACCGGGCGGGTACACCGCTGATGGAAATCGTCTCCGAGCCGGCGATGCACAGCGCCGACGAGGCGTTTGCGTTCCTGACGTCGCTGCGCACGACGATGGTGCAGGGGGGTATCTCCGACTGCGATATGGAGAAGGGCCAGTTGCGGTGTGATGCCAACATCTCCCTCCGGCCCGTCGGGGCCACGCTGCTCGGCACGAAGGTGGAGTTGAAGAACCTCAACTCCATCTCGTTTGTCCGGGACGGGATCGCCCTGGAAATCCGGCGGCAGACGGCCGTCCTCGAGCGGGGCGGTACCATCGGGCAGGAGACCCGTCAATACGACGGCGAGGCCGGCACGTCGACGGCGCTGCGCTCGAAGGAAATGGCCCATGATTACCGTTACTTTCCCGACCCCGACCTGATGCCGGTGAAGGTCGACGAAGCCTGGCAGGCCGCCATCCGGGCGACTCTTCCCGAGCTGCACTTCGACCGGCAGCGTCGCTTCATCGCGCAATACCAACTCCCCTACACCCTCACGGCGGTGCTGGTGCCGGAGCGCGCCTTAAGTGATTTTTTCGAGGCAACGACCCAACTCTGCGGCCAACCGCAGGCCGCGGCCAACTGGATCGTCAACGACCTCCTGCGCGAATTGGCGGGAGCGCGGCTGACGCTGGCGGAGTGCAAGGTCCGGCCGGCCCATCTCGCGGCCTTGGTGAAGCTGGTCGAGACCGGCGTCATCTCCAACACCGCGGCGAAGGAGGTTTTTAACGAGCTGTTCCAGACCGGCGAAACGCCCGAGGCGGTGGTGGAGCGCAAGGGCCTGCAACAGTCGAAGGACGCCGGTGCGCTGGAGCAATGGGTGCGCGACGCCATCGCGGCGAATCCGAAGGCGGCCGCCGAATTCAAGACCGGCAATGAGCGGGCGCTCAACGCCATCAAGGGCGCTGTCATGAAAGCCTCCCAAGGCAAGGCCAACCCCCGGCTCGTCGACGAGAGCGTGCGCCAACAGCTCGGTTAGGCCGAAGGGTCGGACGAGCTTTATCCCTCGCGGCCGAAAGTTAGGGCCGCGGAACCAAACCGTGCCGGGAATTGGGCGGTCGGCTCAGTTCGCGAATTTCTGCAGAAACGCGCGGACATCGTCGGGCACGCCGTCGGACAGATTTGGCACGATCCAACGGAACAGCTGGCGGATCTCATCGTGCAGCCCGCCGGCGGTGTCGAAGACGGGATTGCTGAGCTTGGCCAGATGCGAGCCGGTGGACTCCAGCGCGTAGGCTTCCAGCACTCCCGTCGACATCTTGGCGCGGCAGAAGTAGTCATGCATCCGAAATTCAAAACTGTGCAGCGGCGTCCCCATG
>JANMVS010000013.1:0-2581 GCA_031392885.1 Verrucomicrobiota bacterium | reverse complement strand
CAGGCGGTGGTCCGGCGCGATTCCGGCTATGAGGGCGTTTTTTTTACGGGCGTAAAGACCACCGGCAACTTCTGCCGGCCGACCAGTCGCGCCAATCGGCCCAAGCCGGAAAACGTGGAGTTCTTCCCCACGATCAACGAGGCCCTGCACGGTGGTTACCGCCCGTGCCGGTTGTGCCGGCCGATGGACTCGACGAAGCCTGTGCCCGCGTTGGTGGAAAAACTTCGCCGCGCCGTGGAGGCATCCGCCGAGGGCCGTGTGAGTGACAAGGAACTTGCGACCATGGGCATCGAGCCGTCCACGGCCCGCCGGCAGTTTCAGGCCTACCACGGCATGACGTTTCACGCCTACCAGCGGGCGCGGCGCATGGGTCTGGCGCTGCGCGACGTCAAAGCCGGCCAACCGGTCATCGACGTGCAGTTGGCGCGCGGTTACGAATCCACCAGCGGCTTCCGTGCGGCCTTCACCCGCATCTTCGGCCAGTCGCCCCGCGACGCCAGGGCCGGTGCTTGTTTGCTGGCCCAACGCATCGAGACGCCGCTGGGAACCATGTTGGCGCTCGCCGACGAGAAGGGGCTGCGCCTGCTGGAATTCGCCGACCGCCGCGGACTCGAACGCGAACTCGTCGGGCTGCGTCGCCGGCTCAAGTGCGTCATCGTCCCGGGAGCCAATGCCACGCTGGAAGAAACCCGCCGACAGCTGGCGAGGTATTTTTCCGGTGAGTCGCTCGGGTTCGACTTGCCGCTCGCGGCCGTGGGCTCGGCGTTTCAATTGCGCGTCTGGGCTGAGCTGGGGAAGATCGCGCCGGGGAAAACGCGTTCCTATCAGGGGATGGCGAAGAAGCTGGGCATTCCGCAGGCCCCGCGCGCCATCGGCCGCGCCAATGGCTCCAACCTGCTGGCGCTGGTGATCCCGTGCCATCGTGTCATCCGGGCCGACGGCACCCTTTGTGGCTACGCCGGCGGCCTCTGGCGCAAGCAGCGCCTGCTGGACCACGAGCGCAGATACGCGCGGTGACCCGGGGCAAGGCAGTTTGATTCATTGTGCCCGAACCCTCGGAAGTAGAACACCCCCACAAGCCGCGAGTCGGCTCCCTCGCATCACCATTCAGCTGGGTGCAGTCTTCGTTTTGACCGGGCTTTAAAAGCCAGCAGTGGCTTCGAAAGGAATTTTAAAACCCATAGGTCGCTTTTAAAATAAAAACGCTAATTGTTAATTTAATGGTTGAAAACAGGCCAAAATTGGCAAAATCAGTGCTTTAAATTAACAATGAGGCCCGAAGACTTTAAAAGCTCAATTGCTGGCCGGGTGTTGCATCACCCGACGGGCTACCATGCCTTTATCCCCGCTACTTTGCCTCCACCCCTGGCCTTCGATCAAGACTTGGTGCGCAATCTGTCGCGTGCCGACGCCGCCTTGAGCGAACTCTCGGGCATTGGCCAAATCCTGCCCAACCCGCATAACTTGATCGGACCCTTGGTCCGGCGCGAGGCGGTGCTGTCTTCCCGAATTGAAGGCACCCAAGCCAGCCTTTCCGACCTGCTACTGGATGAAGCGACGCCGACTCCGGCAGCCAAATCCGAGAGAGCCGACGACCTGCGCGAGGTGCACAATTATGTCACTGCGCTGGAATACGGCGTGACGCGCCTGAAGGATTTGCCCCTATCGTTGCGGCTCGTCCGGGAACTGCATGCCAAGCTCATGGCCGGGGTGCGGGGGGAACACGCCACACCGGGAGAATTTCGACGTTCGCAAAACTGGATCGGGCCGGCCGGGACCACCCTGATGAATGCTCCCTATGTGCCGCCTCCGGTCGATGAAATGACCGAATTGCTTTCCGATTGGGAGCGCTACCTCCATGTCCGGGACACGATGCCCGAGTTGATTCAGTGCGCGATCCTGCACGAACAGTTTGAGGCCATTCATCCTTTGCTCGACGGCAACGGCCGCGTGGGCCGGCTGCTTATCACGCTCTTTCTCATGGAGCGCGGACGGCTGTCGCAACCGTTGCTCTACCTGTCGGATTTCGTCGAGCGGCACAAATCGGACTACTACGACCTGCTGCAACGCGTCCGCACGCATGGGGAATGGATTCCCTGGGTGCGGTATTTTCTCGCGGGAGTTGAGGAAACGGCACGGGATGCCGCGGCAAGGGCGCGTCAGTTGCTCGATCTCCGCGAGTCGCTATTGCGCGAGACGAAAGGAGCGCAGGCGCTGGTCAACCAACTTCTGACCAATCCTTATATTACCATCGCCACGGCGGCGAAAGTGATGGAAATCACGACGCCAACAGCGACCCGCCTGATTCGCGAACTCGAAGCGAAAGGGCTCTTGCGTGAGACGACGGGTAAGAATTGGGGCAAGATTTACGTCGCTACCGGGGTGCTGGCTGCGCTGGAGCGACGATCTTCGATCTGAAGGCCGAAGGAGGGAAGGTGGAGTTGAGCGCAGCGAGCGATACCTTGACGGGCGTGGCACAATGGTATGACGCGCGGAAGTAGAACACCCCCACAAGCCGCGAGTCGGGGGACTCTCTTCATTTCGCGCAAGACCATGGGCAGATTTACGGGTCGAAGTATGA
>JANMVS010000012.1:0-3392 GCA_031392885.1 Verrucomicrobiota bacterium | reverse complement strand
GCTGGATGGCGACGCCATAATAATGAAATGTCCCGCCTTGGGCTTGTTTATGGACAAGCTGTTCTCAGCTTTTGCTGATGACTCTCATACTCCATATACCCAAGTTATTTTCTTCGCCATGAATTGGCCCCCCCCCCGCGGCCGGAGATATTTCGCATAAACCCGCGCCCCGCCCAAGCCGGTGAACCATAAATCAAAACACTCCGCGGCGGTGGACTGCAGGACGGGATTGGGGCGAAGCTCAACTTGCGGATCGTGTGCGGCCAAGTCGCGCAGCGCGTGGTCCCAATAGGCGTCGAAGTCGGTGGGGCGAGGGTTGGTGCCTTGGTAGAGGCGGAGTTCCGGCAGGGGTTTGTCGATGATCGGCATGGCCGGAGAGCAAGACAGAGTTTGGGAATCCGCGCAAGCGAGAGCGCGGGCCGGCGGGCCGCCTCGGCGGGACAACCTCGGCTTGGATGCAGCCGTCCTCGTTGAGGCCGGTCCGAGGTCAGCCGTTGTTTGCATGCTGCAAACCCAGGATATGTCCGGGCCGGCCGCCGGCATAAGACCCCGACTGCCGTCAGACGTTTTGTCAAATGCCCGACTTGTTTCTAAGGCACGTCTTAAAAGTCCTATGGGGCAATCCACTGAAAGCAGCGCAGAACCATTTATGATGTCTTTGAGGACTTGCCCCAAGCAAAACTCCAGTGAAAAGGCTTCACGGGCAATGAATCCGTTTGCGCCGGCGGGCCGGATTAGTAGGCTGAAACCATGAGTGATTTTGCTCCCGCCGCCGAAGTGACCGCCACGCGCGACGCCGTTGAACGCCTGAAGGCCAACATGCGCCTGTCCATCAAGGGCAAGGACGACGTCATTGAACAGACCCTCGTCTGCCTCCTGGCCGGCGGTCACCTGCTGATCGAGGATCTGCCCGGGGTCGGCAAGACCACGCTGGCCTATTCGCTCGCGCGCTCGATGGACTGCGGCTTCTCCCGCATTCAGTTCACCAGCGATCTGCTGCCCACCGATGTCATCGGGGTTTCCATTTACGATGAGACGGTGAAGGAGTTTATTTTCAAGTCCGGCCCGGTTTTCGCGAACATCGTGCTGGCGGATGAAATCAACCGGGCCACGCCGAAAACCCAGTCGGCTCTCCTTGAGGTCATGGATCGCGGCAAGGTGACGGTGGATGGCGAGGCCCATGCCGTCGGGACCCCGTTCATGGTCGTGGCGACCCAGAATCCGGTGGATTATGAAGGCACGTTTCCTCTCCCCGAGAGCCAGATGGACCGATTTCTGATGCGCCTGCAGATGGGTTATCCGCAGCCGGGCGACGAGTTGCAGATCCTGCGGGCGGCCCGGCTCGGCTATGATGCGATCGCCCTGAACCCGGTCGTGAGTCGCTCCGACATCCTGAAAATGCAGGCGCTCGCCGGCAAGGTGTTCGTCGAGGACAGTGTGTTGGATTATATCCTGAAGATCATCACCGCGACGCGGACGGAGGTTGAGTTCAAGGCCGGGGTGAGTGTGCGCGGCGGTCTGGCGCTCCGCGTTGCCGCCCAGGCCCGTGCGTTGGTGCTGGGGCGGGACTTTGTCATTCCGGAGGACGTGCCGGCCATGGCCGGCGCCGTCCTGGCCCACCGGCTTTCCCTGGCCCGGCAGACTTCCGACGCTCTCGAGGAACGCCGCACCGTGCTCGCGGCGCTGCGCCGCATCATCACGGCGCTGCCCGTGCCGGAGTGAACGCTGGGAGCTTGGAGCTTTCGCCCCGCGCGTGATGAACTTCGCTGCGACTACCGCGCCCCCATCCCCGAGCCGCGACTGGCACGGCCCCGGGGCCCCGAGCAGTGGCCGTAAATTCTCCTGGCAGTCGCTGCTCTGGCTCCTGGTGTTTCCCCCGCGGCGACACCTCATTGCGCCGACGGTGCCCGGACTGTTCCTGATGATGCTCGCGATGGGCATCGGTACCGCCGCTTATAACACCGCCAGCAACATTCTGTTCATCACGCTCTCCCTGCTGCTGGCCTGCCTGCTGCTCAGTGGACTGCTGTCCTGGTTCAATTTCATGGGCGTCTGCTGGCGCGTGCGGCGGCCGGGTCCGTGGCGGGCGGGCCATGAGACGCTCGTCACCGTCGAGGTGCGGAACCGCAAGCAATGGCTGCCGACCTACGGGCTGTGGTTCGAATTGCTGACCCAGCCCCGGTTGGCGCCGACCGCGGACCAAACCAAGAAAGAGATGAAGGTGCGCGAGATCCTGGCGGCCATAGAGAAAATCGTGACCCGCGGCCGGGTGTTTCTCCGCGAACGGCTGGAGGCCGGCGGCACGGCGACCCTCGACTGGGGCGTGCATCCGCAACAGCGCGGCGAGGCGGTGGTCGAACTGGGCGCGGTGGGTTCGCTGTTCCCCTTTGGGTTTTTGAAGAAGAGCATGGGTGCGGCGCTCAAGCACACCGTTTTAGTGTGGCCGGCGCAGGTGGATTACCAATGGACCGGGGCGGTGGCGGCGCACTCCGGCGCCCAGGGCCGGCGCACGGCGCGAGCCGGGACGGGCGAGGATTTGCTCGCGCTGCGCAAATACGAGCGCGGCGATTCCCACCGGCTCATCCACTGGAAGGCCAGCGCCCGACTCGGGCAGCTGATGATCCGGCAATTTGCCGCGGAGAGTCTCGATGGTTTCGTGCTGCGGCTTGACACCCTGGCCGGTGTGTGGTCGCGCCCGGAGCAGTTCGAGCTGCTGTGCAGTTTCGCGGCCACCCTGGCGGAGGATTTGTTCGCACAAGGCCGGCTGCGCGGGGTGGGGGTGAACGGCGGATTGCAGCTGGAAACGCGCCGCCTGCGCGACCTTGAGGCCTTTTTTGATCAGCTGGCACGGTTGCAGCCGATGGATGGCAGGGCGAATCCTTCCACCGTCGCCCTGGCTAGGGCGGCCCGGCCGGATGAGCTGGTGCGGTCGCGGCTCGTCGGGGACGACTCGCCCTACCGTCCGACCCGGGGGGCGGCGGGCCCCGCCTCCACGAAGAACCTCATCACCTTCGCGCCCTCGGGCGCACGGGGAGTCATTGCCTATGTCGACGGTCAACCGGCTGCGTCAGCTTAATCTCGACGAGCTCCGCCGCCTGAAATGGCTGCTCGGCGGGGCCCTCGCGCTCGTATCGCTGTGGACGGTGTTCTTTCTGGATGTCGAAGCCCTCGGGTTGGTCGGCGTGGCGGGGGGCGTCATCCTCGCCACCCTGTTGTGGCCGCAACTGCCGGCGCGCGTGCCGCCGCTGGTCTGGCGCCTGGCGGTGCCGGCGATCATCGCCACGCTGGCCCTCGATTTATATTTCAGCCCGGACACGCTGCCGGCGCTCATCCGGCTGGCGATTTTACTCGTGCTCTACCGCGCAGCTTCCTACCGGCGCAAACGCGAGGAC
>JANMVS010000577.1:0-3611 GCA_031392885.1 Verrucomicrobiota bacterium | reverse complement strand
GCCAGACGTGGGTATTCGTCGGCACCTACGTCACGCTGGGACTGACCGGTGTGGTCATGGCCGCCTATCAGCGTTACGTCGACCAGAGTTGGTTGATGCTGGGCTGGATCAACGGCTGGAAGCAGGCGGAGCAATTTTTCGGTCGTTCCGCGGGCATGTTTGGCATCCCAAACAGTCTGGCTGGCCTGTTGGAGCTGATGATTCCGATCTGTCTGGCGCTGATGTTTTCGCGCGCCACGACTGGGGCGGTGAAAATATGCGGTGGCGGGCTCTTCCTGCTGTTCGGGTTTGCGGTGGTCCTGACGGGCAGCCGGGGCGGGTGGATCAGTCTCGGTCTGGCGCTGATGATCTGGCCGTTGCTGGGTGGCCGCGCCTGGGGCAGACGATTCGCCGGCATGGCGGTGATTTTTCTTCTGGTCGCCGCCGGCCTCTGGGCGCTCTACCGATTCAGCCCGCCGGCCCAGGAGCGAATTCAGCCCTTCCTCGAGGGCCGGTTTGAATCCAGCCGGCCGATCATCTGGAAAGCCGGCTGGCAGATCTGGCGCGCCCATCCGTGGTTCGGCAGTGGGGCCGCCTCCTACAACGTTTTGTTCGACCACTACCGACCGCGTGGCTTCACGAACGAACCCAATTGGGCGCACAACGATTATCTCAACACGCTGAGTGACTATGGCGTGGCCGGATTTGCGCTCTGGTTGGCGGCCGGTGGGGGGCTGCTTGGGCTTGGCTGGCGGGCGGTCCAGCGGGCGCAGCGGGCCGCCCCCGCCGGGACGGTTCTTTTGGGGTCGGGGCCATGGTCGCTGGGTTTGTTTGTCGGCCTGCTGGCTTTTGCCTTCCACCTTGGGGTCGATTTTCACACGAAGCTTCCGGCCTTGGCTTTTGCGGCGGCGATCGCCGCCGCGTTATTGTTGCGCGATGAGCCGGAACTCCACCAAACGCTGGGGCTGGCAACGGCGCGGAGCCTCGGCTTCGGCCTGGTCGGGTTATCCTTGCTGGTTGCCGGGCGGATCGCCGCACCCGTCTATCCCGCTGAGGCCATGCGGTATGTCTCGCGGCGGGCCATCGATAAAAACGCGACGACCGGGCAGGGTGATCTGCAGCAACTAATCCCGCAGGCACTGGCAAGTTTTGAGCTGGCGGTAAAAACTGATCCAACCAACGGGCAGGCGTGGTCCGATTTGTCCTACGCCACCGTGCAAAGCTGGCAGGTCGCGAAGAGCGACCTGGCCGTGCTGGGCCGGCGCGCTGAACTCCACGCCGACCAGGCCCTGGCCCGGTGTGCGATCAATGCCGAATTCTGGGTGCGCAAAGGCGTTGCCCTGGATATGCAGTCCCGCCGGAAAGAAGCGGAGACCTGCTTCCACCGGGCCCTTGAACTGGCACCTAACTCGGGCTCCTGGTGGTATTATTACGCCTACCATTTGCGGGTGTTTCCTGAGCGAAAAACGGAGGCATTGCAGGCCATTGAAACCTGTTTATCTCTTGACCCCTCTCTCGCGGTGGGCGTAGCTTTGCGACAGCAGTTGGTCACACTTCGCTAGTTGAAATCATCCGAGGAAACATGAAATTTTTTACCCTCCGCTTTATCCTGTGCGCAGTTGTTGCAACTACTTTGTCATTTACCGCCTCGGCCCAGACACCGGCGGGGCCTTTCAAGGCCGGTCAAATCAAAGCGGCCGCGGTGCAGGGTCAGGTCAGTAAATTGGCCAAAGACGGTACATCCACCGCGCTTCATAACGGCGATGCCTTGACGGAAAGCGATGTGGTCATCACGGGCAGGAGCTCAAGTGTGGTGTTGGTATTCATGAACGCGTCCACGGTCAAACTGGGTGGCGAGACCCGACTGGCGATTGAAGAGTTCAAGATGGATGATCTCGACAAGGACATGGCGATGGCGGCCTTTCAGAACCGCGCCACCGATGCCGAGCCCAGTATTTCGAAGACCAGCCTGGCGCTGGCCTACGGTGAAATGGTCGGTGACGTCAAACATCTGAACCGCGACAAGGGTTCGAGTTACAACATCAAGACGCCGGTCGGCGCGGCCGGTATTCGCGGCACGATTTACCGCATAGTTTACCGCCCGGATTCCAGCGGCAAAGCCTTCTTCCAGGTTACCACGGCGGATGGCTTGGTGGTCATGCAAGGCCTCACCGCCCAGGATATTTCAATTCCCGTGGGACAGGAAGTCATCGTCACGATCGACGTGCCAGCCGGTTCCACGACACCCCCGGGCGGCACCCCGCCCCCGGCCACGACCTCGCTCGTCGTCGTGACGGAGACCACGCCTGCGACCAAGGCCATTATCGTCACGGAGTCCAACACCATAGCGGCCGCGGTGCAGGCCACGACCTTCAATGCGCCAACCGCCGAAGAAAAAGCCGCGGCGGACAAGAAAGCGGCGGCGGACAAGAAGGCCGCGGAGGATAAAGCCGCGGCGGATAAGAAGGCGGCTGATGACAAAGCTGCGGCGGATAAGAAGGCCGCTGAGGACAAGGCGGCGGCAGACAAGAAGGCGGCAGACAAGAAGGCGGCTGAGGACAAGAAGGCCGAGCCTCCGCCGGTCGTGCCTCCCACCACCGTTCTTACACCCGGAGCGGGCAAATGAACGACTGATTTTTCCCGACGCCCGGCACTGCCCAGCTCGCATTACCGACCAAGCACCGGCCCATGCGGGCCGAGAGTCGTCGAGCGCCGCCAAAATATCGTGGCGCGTGTGAAAAATGCGGGCTAGTGCCGGGCATTTTGTTGGGCGGACTTTGAATCTGCTTTAACTCACCTTTCCGTCCGCTACTCTCCGTATTCGTGGCGCCGCGCAAAAAGAAAATCAACTGGAAGGTGCTGCTGCTGCTGCCCATGCCGGTGCTGTGGGCGCTTGCTGCGCAATTGGGCTACCTCGTCACCTTCGACAATTGGCTGATCGACATGCGCTTTCGATTTCGGGGCGAAATCGAGTCCGCGGCCCGGGTGGTTTATGTCGATATCGATTCCCAATCGATATCCGAACTCGGCAATTTTCCCTGGCCCCGCTCCTACTTCGCCCAAGTCAGTGACAAGTTGATCAACGCCGGCGGGGCCAAGGCGGTCGCCATCGATGTGGTGTTCTCCGAGCAGGGGGTCTCCGCCTCCTACGACATCACCAAGTGGGTGACGGCCAATAACGAACTCAGGAAATTCCTGCTCAAAAACCCTCCGGTGGTGGTGGCGACCTCCTACTCCGCGGATCAATACCGCGATGCGGCGACGGGTCAATTGGTCACCCTCGACCTGCCCTTGTTGCGCAATGGCCTGCCGCCGCTGGAGAAAATTCCGCCCCCCGAATTGCCCGAGTTCAATATCGGCCGGAATATCATGTGGAATCCCCCGCGGATCGGCCTGATCGACACCATTGACGGGGGCACCCGCTGGATCCCCCTGTTCGCGCCCACCTCGATCATTCGTTACGATCACATGGCGCTGAATCTGGCCCTGCTCTATTGGGGGGTGGGACCCGATGCGCTGAAGATCGGCAAGGATAAAATCGATGTGCTGGCTCCAAATGGCTCGAAGATCACCACCATCCCCCTCGTCGACGGCCAGCTCTTGGAAGTCAACTGGTTCTCCGCCTGGCAAAG
>JANMVS010000498.1:0-4736 GCA_031392885.1 Verrucomicrobiota bacterium | reverse complement strand
CGGCGCCAGCCAGCGGCAGCCGGTAGATGCGGCCGCCCCCGTTGAAATAAAGCGCCGCGCCGTCGCGGGTCCAGTTGGGCGCCTCGATCAGTTCAGTCGTGTGATACACGCTGCGCCGGTCCTGCGAGGCGATGGTGATGGTTTCGAGCGAACTGCGCACGGTCTGCACGCTGGCGGACGGCGCCCCAAGTTCAACCTTGGAGAACACCGCGGTCTCAAAGGCGTCGGCGTTATGCGCACACACGCCGAGGCCGATGTAGAATGGACCCTTGAAGGGCAGCCGGACCGAACAACCCGACGGGCGCAGCACTCCGTCCGCCCCGGCGAGCGACAGATAAACATATTCGCCGATCTTCTCGATGCGCAGCCGGCGCGGCGCGGCGATGGCACTTTGGATCTCGCGCGTCACGTCACCGGTGCTCGCGCGGAATTGCAGTGAAGTCAGTCCGTCGCCATGCAAGGCGGCGTCCGCATAGGCGGAACCGGCCTCGAGGCTTTGCCGGATGAGCAGGCAGGCCTTCCGGTGCGGTTCGGCGCTTTGGCCGACGAAGCTGATGTCGGCCGACAGGGCGATGTCGCCCTCCACCTGCTGCCAGACATAGTGAAAGGAGTCGGTCTTGGCCCACATGTTCAGACCACCGCCCCCCACTGTGTAGATGCCCTTGCCCGCATCATAGACCACGGTGCCGGCATGTTTCGGCGCCCCAATCTCGGTGTGTCCGCCAAACATTCCGAGCGCGGCCTGGAGCGGAGTGGCCTGGCACAAGGCAAGCAGGAGGACGATCCCCAGCGGCCCCAGCCCGCCGCCAGCGGGATATTTTCGGACCAAGGCCGGATTGCCTGACGCAACCCCGATCTGTTGTTGCAGGGAAGTATTTATGCCCGGAACAAATACGCCAAGCCGACCGCTGGCAAGCGTGTCCACCCGCCCCGCCTGGGCTTGCACCGGAATGACTGGCGCGTTTGATTGTTTTTATGATGTCGATCCGCCGTGCCGTCTGCCTCGTCGCCCTCCCCCTGTTCGCCCTCACCAGCCGTGCTGACTTATCCATCCCACCCGCCGACCCGCAGCTGAATGCCCGCGGCCGCGCCATTCTCGGCTATTTCCAGGAACTGCAGGCGAGCCCGGAACTGCGATTGGTGTCCGGCCAGTTCTGCGGCTGGAGCGGGACCGGCAGTCTCGACGGCGCCGCCAAAATTCACCGCGCCACCGGCCAGTGGCCCGCCCTGGTCGGTCTCGACTACTGCCGTTTCGAAAAGAACGAGGCCACCATTGACGTCCGCCCCCCCAACCAACTTGCGACGAACTACTGGCGCGACGGCGGTCTCGTGACTATCTCCTGGCACGCGCCGAATCCCGGCAAGCCCCAGGGGGGCGGTTTGAAAGAACGGGGCGTGCAGCTCGCCGATCTGCTCCTCGCCGGCACGCCGACGCATGAGCGCTGGCTCAAATCCCTCGACGCCGTCGCCGCCGGCCTGCAGGAATTGCAAGCGGCCGGGGTCGTCGTGATCTGGCGGCCGCTCCATGAGATGAACGGCGGCTGGTTCTGGTGGGGGGCGCAGGAACCGGCCGATTACATCGCGGTCTGGCGCCAGATGTTCGATTACTTCACCCGCGAAAAAAAGCTGCACAACCTCATCTGGGCCTTCGGACCCAATCACGGCCAGCGCAGCGCCACCAGTTACTATCCCGGTGACGGCTACGTCGATCTGACGGGCCTCGACGCCTATACAGACCACATCGATCCCGCCCACATTGCGGGCTACCCGGAACTGGCGGCAATCAACAAGCCATTCGGTTTCACGGAATTTGGCCCGCATGGCGCGGACAATCCGCCCGGTGATTTCGATTTCCGGCGCTTCCTCACGGGCACGGCAGAACATTTTCCGCGCAGCCGGCACTTTCTGGTGTGGGATGCCAAATGGAATCCTGCGGAGAACAAGTTTGCCCGCGAGTTCTACAACGACCCGCGCGTGATCACGCGCGCGCGCCTGCCCGCCGGGCTCGCCGGCGCGGCGGCGCCGGCCGCGGATGCGGGCGCCGACTACGCGAAATTCATCGAGTCGTGGCGCCGCGAACGCGTCAGCCGGCTCACCACGCCCAATGGCTGGCTCTCCCTGATCGGACGCCATTTGCTCGCGCCCGGCGCCAACTCGGTCGGCACTGCGGCCGACAACTCCATCCCGCTGGCCGCCGGGCCGCCCTACCTCGGCACCGTGGTGCTGAAAGCGGGCCAGGTCACGCTGACGCCCGCCCCCAAAGCCCTCTTGCAGATCGATGGGCAACCCGCCGGAGCAACCGTTGAACTGGTCTATCACAGCGACAAACCCAGCACGGTTACCTTTGGCTCGGCCAATTTCTACGTGATGGAGCGCGGCGAGAGCCTCTTCCTTCGCGTCAAGGACAGCACCAGCGAACGCCTCAGGAATTTCGTCGGCTTGGATTATTTTCCGATCGATCCCACCTGGCGGATCGAGGCGGACTGGGTGAAATTCGACCCACCGCACCAGGTCAATATCACCAACATGATCGGCCAGACCTCCCCGGCCCCGGTACCGGGCAAGGCGGTGTTCACCCGCGAGGGCCATACCTTCGAGTTGCTGCCGATTGATGAAGGCGGGGATGAACTCTTTTTCGTCATCACTGACCTCACCGCCGGCGAAGAGACCTACGAGACCTGCCGCTTCGTCTATGCCGCCGCGCCCCAGGACGGCAAAGTCATCCTCGATTTCAATCGGGCGCAAAATCCCCCATGCGCCTTCACGCCCTTTGCCACCTGCCCGCTGCCCCCGAAGGAAAACCGGATGCCAATCCGTGTCCCCGCCGGCGAGAAAAACTACCGCGGCCACCACGACTGAGCATGGTCGCGATTTCCCGGTGGCATGACTCGACCCATCTGCTTGAGCCTCGCCCGCATATTTCACACTAGTCACGAGATTTTGGCGGTGCTCGACGACTCTCAGCCCGCGTGGGTCCGGGACTTTGTCGGTCATGCGGGCTAGCGCCTTCGCCGGAACGATGCATTCGGAAACCACCGATGAACCCCGATTGACCCAGATGTAGAATGAAAAACGCCCGATTAACGATGCTTCGCTTCGTCACCGTTTGGTGAGTAGATTCAAGCGCTCAATCTCGGCGGGCCGGCTCTCTCCTTAGGGAGTGTCTTCCATCGCGGGTTTCTCCGACGGGTGGCCAGCTGTGGTTCAACTGCATGGATCCGCGCTCGACGAGCGCGGAAAGCGGATGCGCCAGGCTGAAAAAATTGTGATGCATCCGGGTTGGGCGGACAGCACGATGCCTGAGGTAGGGCGGAGCGGCCCGCCCCGCCGCGGCGCACCGGGCCGGCGCCCCGCGTCCGACCCCCGGATTTTCCCCCGATGGCCGATGGACAATTAAGGCCGAAGGTCTCAAACCTCTGCCCTGATGAAAAATCTCCTTGCCTGTTTTTCGCCCGCGTTGCTCCTCCTCGGTCTCGCCGGCTGCCAACACCCGGCCGCAACCCCGGCCGCCGTCAGGACCCGCCCAACCCTCGACTACGCGATTGGCGCCGACCTCTCGTTTCTCCGGCAGGCGGAGCTGAACGGGACCGTCTTCAAAGACGAAGGTCGCCCAAAACCCGGACTGAATATTTTCCGGGATCACGGCTACAAGTGGATTCGACTGCGCCTGTTTCACACGCCGAAAGTGTTGCCCAACGACCTTGCCTACACCCTCGCCCTGGCGCGCGAGGCGACAGCGCTCGGCTATAAAATCCTGCTCGATCTTCACTACTCCGACACTTGGGCCGATCCACAACAGCAAACCATCCCGCAGGCCTGGAGCGGGAAGACCCACGCGGAACTGACCCAACTCGTCCTCACCCACACGCGCGACACCATCCGGGCGTTTCGGGCGGCGGGGGTGATGCCCGCCATGGTGCAAATCGGCAATGAGGTGCGCAACGGCCTGCTCTGGCCCGATGCGCACCTGCCGGAAAACTGGGTGAACTTCACCGATTTCCTCAAGGCCGGCATCGCCGGCGTGGACGCGGGGCGCGGCGCCGCTCCCCGGCCACTGATCATGATTCACTTCGATCGCGGCGGCGACCCCGTGGGCAACAAGTCATTCTACGACCACTGTGCGTCCTTCGATGTGGATTATGATGTCATCGGTCTGAGCTATTATCCTTGGTGGCACGGCTCACTCCTTGATCTGCGGGAAAACCTGAACTTTCTGGCCGAGACTTACCCCAAGGACATCGTGGTGGTGGAAACCGCCTACAACTGGCGACCGGCCGAATACCCGGACGGTGGCGCGCCCTTCCCCGAAACCCCCGAGGGCCAGCGGAACTTCCTCGACGAAGTGAATCGCCTCGTGCTGAACACGCCGCACCACCGGGGCAAGGGAGTCTTCTGGTGGGAGCCCGCCGTGGCCTTGAACAACCGGGGCATCAGCAGCCGGGGGATGTTCGACCACGACGGCAACGCCCTGCCGGTCATCTCCCTTTTCGACAAATTTGCCCAGGGCCTGCCGCGGAAGCCCCGAAAGTGAAGATCCCCGGAGCAAGCTGGCCCCGCCCCCGGAGGACTCCGGGGCATTTCAAACTCGCGGTCGGGGTCGCCGGCGCTCAAGCCAGCTTCTCACTGTAGACACGGCGACCTCACCGTGGAATAAATTACCGTCAGTGCCCGCCCCCCGCCCCCGCGGGGAATTGATCGCTCCTTTCTTCAGATGGGCTCCTGTTTTTAGGCCGTGC
>JANMVS010000481.1:0-6760 GCA_031392885.1 Verrucomicrobiota bacterium | reverse complement strand
GACCCTGCGCACGGTCCGCTGCCGGAACTGCGGTTGCGTCACGCACTGGGAACCGCTGACCCCTGAGCATGGCAAGCAGATGGCGGTCAACATCAGGAACTTCGACCCGCAAGATATGGGGCCGGTCCGGATTCGATTGTTCGACGGCGCGAACACGTGGCGCTACATCGAAGAGCGTCGCAGTGGCGCCTGACTGCTCGCCCAGACCAAGCGCCACCAGCCGACCACGCGGCAGGGCGTGCGCGCTGTTCCCTCCTGCCAGCCACCGGCTGGCGGCCTCCCGCCTCGCGTGTTGATGCGACGCATATGCTGTTCTCGCTGCTGCAGCTCGACACATCACAACTGCGCGCGATTGCCCGGTCGCGTGTTCCATCGGGGTTCGCGGCGCGCGTGGAGATTGATGCTTTGCCGCCGGGCTTTGTCGCGGCGCGCGCTCTCAAAATGCGCTCCGAGGGGCAGCTGGCGCTTTGGGCAGGCGCCTTTCTGATCGTGCGGCAAGCCGATCATCGGATCGTTGGCGGCTGCGGCTTCAAGCACGCGCCGAGGAACGGAAGGGTTGAAATCGGCTACGGTGTGTCTTCGGCATGCCGCAACGAGGGCGCGGCCACCGCAGCCGTCGGGCTGCTCGTGCAAGCCGCCCGTGAAGGGGGTGCGCTCGAGGTGCTGGCGGAAATATCCCCGGACAACCACGCCAGCACAGCGGTGGTGAAGAAGGCGGGTTTCGCTCCGGCGGGCGCCCGGCACGACGCTGGCGGCGAGTACGTTGTTCAATGGTTGCGGCAGTGTCGCATTGCGTGACGTGACGAAGCAACCCGCGCCGGCCGGATATGCGGGAACACGGTGCTCAAACACGGTGTTGCGCGTTCGACCGCGACGGTAGTAGCATTTGCGCCGGACCCGGCGCAATGGCATGAAGACTTGGCGAGCGCGCCAACGCAGGTCCGACCGCCGACCGGGTGCAATTGAACGGGGCACAGCGCCCCGGCAACCCGCCGTCGGCCCGCGCCAGGCATCGTCGTACTGCCAAAGGAGATTCGCCATGAACCAGCAGCAGGTGTCGGACTCTTGGGAACTCGGTGGCCCCTACGAGCAGTACGTCGGGCGGTGGAGCCGCCGGGTCGCGCCATTGTTTCTGGACTGGCTGCGTGTGCCTGGCGGTCGCAGGTGGCTGGACATCGGTTGCGGGACCGGCGCGCTCAGCGCAGCCATTCTGGATGCCTGCGCGCCGTCCTCGCTGATCGGCATCGAACCGTCGGAGGGCTTTCTTGAATCGGCGCGCCGGCAACTCGGCGGTCGCGCGGTATTTCAGCGCGGCAGTGCCACGGCGATCCCGATGGCGGATGCGTCGGTCGATCTCGTCGTCTCGGGGCTGGTGCTCAACTTCATTCCAGACCAACCGGCGGCGTTGTCCGAAATGGCGAGGGTCACGGCCAAGGGCGGAACCATCGCCGCCTACGTGTGGGATTACGCCGGCAAGATGGAGCTGATGCGGTTCTTCTGGGATGCGGCTCTCCGACTTGACGCCTGCGTGGCGCAGATGGACGAGGGTCTGCGGTTCCCGTTGTGCCAGCCCGAGGCCCTGACCCGGCTTTTCGCGGGTGCCGGGCTGGAGCGGGTCGAGGTGAGGTCGATCGACATACCGACGCTTTTTTTGAGTTTCCAGGACTACTGGCTGCCGTTCCTGGGTGGCCAGGGGCCCGCTCCCGCCTACGCCATGTCGCTCGACCAATCCACGCGGGAGCGTCTGCGCGAGAACATCAGGGAGCACATCCCCATGCGCGCCGATGGAACGATCGCGATCATGGCAAGGGCGTGGGCGGTGCGCGCGCAGGTCCCGCAGTAGCCGATACCCAGCACCGTGGTCCGGACCGTTGGACACCGCCCGCTCGAACGCCGGCAGCCATGTTTGTCACCGCCGCAACCCTCGACGATGCACGCGCCATCGCGCAGGTACATGTGTTGTCCTGGCAACATGCCTACCGCGACATCCTGCCGCAAGCATTTCTCGACGCGTTGTCCGTCGACGAGCGGGCCGCCATGTGGCGCGAATGTATTGCCCAGGGGTGTCCAGAATTGGTCGTCGCAAAGTCCGCGGGCCAGGTGTTCGGCTTCGCATCGTTCGGGCCGTCGCGCGACGAAGGCGCGCCAGACTATACCGCCGAGATCATGGCCCTTTATCTTTCGCCGGCCGTCTGGTCGACCGGTGTGGGCCGGCGGCTGTGGTGCGCGGTGCTCGACCGCGTCGTGGCGCAAGGCTTCGCTGCGGTCACGCTCTGGGTCATGGCCCGCAACGCGCGCGCCATTCGTTTTTACGAGGCCGCGGGATTCGAGGTGCAACCGTCTTCGTGCCAGCAGTTCACGCTCGGCGGCCTTGTGCTCGACGAAGTCCGGTACCAGAGGCGCGCCCAACATCTGGCTGCCGATCCGAAGGAGATGCTATGGCCTTTGACGAAAATCTTGCGGCACGGGTGCGCGCCGTCGTCGGCGCCGAACCGGGCATCGTGGAGCAGAGGATGTTCGGCGGCCTGGCCTTCCTGCTCGACGGGAACATGAGCGTCGGAGTGCATGCGGGCGACTTGATCGTCCGGATCGCGCCGGACGCGACCGAACTCGCGCTGAAGCAGCCGGGCGCCCGCATCTTCGACTTGACGGGGCGACCCATGAAAGGCTGGATTCTGGTGGCCGGCGACAGCGTGTCGGACAAGAAGTCGCTGTCGCGGTGGGTCGGCCTGGGCATCGCGTTCGCGCGCTCGCTGCCGGCCAAGTAGCAACAAGGCGCACGACCGGGCGGGAACAGCCCGGGCGGCAATGGACCCGGCGCCGGCTGCGTGATGTCGGCTGCGCTTTCGCGTACTGGGATTTCGCGTGCGTGCAAATTCGGGTGCCGAGTGCTAGAGTTATTTCGGGGCCGGCATGGCTGCAGCGATGCAACGACCGTCCGGACCACCGAAACGTTCTGTCAGTCGAAAGGAGGTGCGGCACATCGACAACAGCCAACGCGTTGGGGAACGTGAATTTCGTTGAAACGAATCCATAATTTCTGCAAGGAGCGTCATCATGAAAAATCCGGGAAGATTCGGTGCGCGGTTGCTGGTCGCCTTGGCGGCTGGTGTGCTGGTGGTCGTGCCGGCGCATGCCGCGGTCTCGTGCCACAAGATCAATGCCAAGGGCGTCGGCCAGGATCTTGGCGGCGGAATGACACAGGCAAGGATCATTGGCGGTGGGTTGTTGCATGGAACCACACAAGGCAGCTTCGCGATCACCGGCGGCTCGCCGCCAGTTTTTGCCATCGCGGGGACAGTAACCTTCACTACCCACAAGGGAACCGCCACGGTGGCTGCCGCCGGGACCTTCAACGTCGCGACCGGGGATTTCCTTTCTTCCGGCCCGGTGACGGCAGCGACCGGACAACTCGCTGGCATGACCGGGACCCTCGTGCTGGATGGAAACGAAGACCTGGCGACCGGGAAGTTCACGGAAGATGTCAGTGGCCTGGTCTGTGTGGACCTCGCGCCCTAGTACTTGCCCGCCCCGGGGTGGCGAGCGCGGGGGCCGGGGCCGGCCCCTCGTTCCCGCGGACCGCGGTCGGCAAGGCCATCGGTGGCGGGCAAACGGATCCGGGCTGGCGCGAACGATGGGCCGGTCACTGCTCAGGCACCGCAGCTTTTTCTGGAGGATATGGACATGCGCAAGGACATTGCATTCAAGACGACCGACGGGACGACGCTGCGTGGCTGGCACTTTCTGCCGGAAGGCTCCGGCCGGCATGCAACGATCGTCATGGCGCATGGGTTCTCGGCGGTCAAGGAGATGTACCTCGACACCTACGCGCAGGCCTTTGCTGCAGCGGGTTTCGCGTGCATTGTCTACGACCACCGCAACTTCGGCGCGAGCGACGGCCAGCCGCGCCAGGAGATCGACCCGTGGCTGCAGATTAGGGACTATTCGGACGCCATCAGTTTTGCGTCCACCCTCGAACAGACCGACGCCGGACGCATAGCCGTGTGGGGATCGAGTTACAGCGGCGGCCATGTGCTGGTTGTCGGTGCGATCGACCGGCGCGTCAAATGCGTGGTCTCGCAGGTGCCCATGATCAGCGGCTCGCAGGGATTTCGCCGCCTGGTGCGCGCCGACTTCATCGACGCGCTGGGCGCCCAGTTGCACGCTGACCGCGCCCACCGGGCGGCGGGAGGCGCGCCAACGCTGGTCCCGGTCGTGGCATCGGATCCCACCGCACCGTCGGCTTTGCCGACGGCCGATTCCTATACATGGTTTACCGAGACCGCCAAGGCGCGGGCGCCCTCCTGGCGCAATGAGGTGACCGCACGCAGCCTTGAATATGGTTTCGGTTACGAGCCGGGCGCCTATATCGGCCTGGTGTCACCGACGCCGCTGCTGCTCATTGTTGCCGTGAAGGACCATCTTGCGGTGTCCGACCTGGCCATTGCCGCATACGAGCGCGCTTATGAGCCGAAGAAGCTGGTCCTGCTGCGGGGTGGGCATTTCGACGCATACACGAAGGAATTCGCGCAGTCGGTTGAGCCGGCGGTCGACTGGTTTCGCGTGCACCTGGGCGCCGGGCCGGCCGCAGATGAACCCCGACAATGAGCGCCAGCCGATCTACCCAACTCGAAAGCAAACTCCATGGTGATCAAAGTATGTCTGGCCGGCGCAACCGGTTGGGCCGGTTCGGAGCTTGCGCGTTCAATTGCGAAGACCGCGGACCTGGAGCTGGTGGCCGCGGTCGCGCGCAAACACGCGGGACGGGTGCTGGGCGAGGTACTGGGCGAGCCGCGGCTTGGCAGCCGCATCGACGCATCGGCCGATGCGGCGCTCGCCACCGTCTGCGATGTTTTTGTCGAATACACCAAACCGGACAGCGCGATGCGCAACATCCGGGCCGCGCTCGAACACGGTGCGCATGTCGTGGTGGGAACCTCCGGGCTCACGGAGGCGGACTTCGCACAGATCGACATCCTGGCGCGAAAGCAGCGGCGCGGAGTGCTCGCGTGCGGCAACTTTGCGTTGACGGTGGTGCTGCTGCAGAAGTTTGCCGAAGCCGCGGCCCGGCTGATCCCGCAATGGGAGATCATCGACTACGCCCACGACGACAAGGCCGACGCACCCAGCGGCACCGCGCGCGAACTCGCGTTTCGCCTGTCCAAGGTGCGCAACCCCGAGCCCACGGTGCCGCTGGCGCAAACGGTGGGCCTGCGTGAGGCCCGCGGCGCCACGGTGTCCGGCTCACAGGTGCACTCCATTCGCCTGCCCGGTTACGTGATCGGCGCCGAGGTCGTGTTCGGGATGCCGGACCAGCGGCTGACGATCCGCCACGATTCGGGCAACAGCGCACGTCCGTACGCCGACGGTGCGCTACTCGCGATCCGCAAGGTCTCGACGCTGGTCGGTGTCCACCGCGGCCTCGACTCGGTGCTCGATCTTTGAGCCTGCATGCAACTGCACGAGCGCCAGGCGGCGCACGTTTTGAGCTTGCAATGCTTGGGGCCGCGCCGCAAAATGGCTTGGAGGCGGCACCCGGAGTGCCAGACTTGCCGCAAGACCCGTATGCCATCCACTGGGGAGCGCGCACACATGCAAACTGTCAGCACCTGCCTCTGGTTCGACGACCGGGCACGGCAGGCCGCAGCCTTCTTCACCAGTCTGTTCCCGAACTCCGGGATCGGCGACACGAAGTACTACCTTGAAGGCGCGCCGCGGCCGGCCGGCTCCGTGCTGACGGTCGAGTTCACACTCGACGGAACCCACTAAGTGGCTTTCAACGGCGGACCGCATTTCAAGTTCTCCCCGGCGGTGTCGCTGGTGGCGACCTGCGATGCGCAGGAACAGGTCGACACCTTGTGGCGCCAACTCGGCGAAGGCGGACAGGAGGGCCAGTGTGGCTGGTTGACGGACAGGTACGGCGTGTCGTGGCAGGTGGTGCCGCGTGCGCTGCTCGTGTTGCTGAACACATCCGACACAGCGGCATCACAAAGCGCGGTGTCGGCCATGATGAAAATGATAAAACTCGATATCGCCGCCTTGCAGAGGGCGTACGGTGGAGTCTGACCGGCGTACCGGCTGTCATTCAATTTTTCCATGTACGAATCGAAGAAGCACCAACCGATCACACCCTCCGCCTTCGCCTCGCGCCTGGCGGTCCACCTGGCCGCGGCGGTCGGCCTGCTGGGTATATCACTGGCGATCGGCATGGCGGGTTATGTGCTGCTCGAGGGGCTCCCGGCGATGGACGCGTTTCTCAATGCCGCCATGCTTCTGGGTGGCATGGGGCCGGTCGACCCCCCGGCGTCTACGGGCGGGAAGTTGTTCGCCGGGCTCTATGCCCTCTACGCCGGCCTGGTGTTCATCATCAGCGCGGCCCTGATCTTCACGCCGGTCGTTCATCGCGTCCTGCACAAGTTCCACTGGGACGAGGAACTCTGACGCGGCCTGCCGGGGCACGATGCCGGCACGGTGTTGTAGGCGCACTGCCCGGCCCGGCCCGGCTTGCCTCGGCCCCGGCGTGGCGGCGTCTGGTACAACGGGGCTGTCCTTTGCTCACTTCTACCAGGCCGATGCCCATTTCCACTTCAGTCGCCATTGCCAGCCCCCCGAGCGGCGCTGCGCCCGTGATCCACTGGAACGAGGCCGGGGCGGCGTGTTCGGCGCGCTGGCGTTCGGAACGCACAGCGGCGCCACCCCGGCGCGTCGTGGGGGGGGACGCCAACACGACGGGCCAAGCCGCCCAACGAATGGCCGTCGA
>JANMVS010000449.1:0-5371 GCA_031392885.1 Verrucomicrobiota bacterium | reverse complement strand
AACTCGATTTCCCCCGGGCCGTGCAAGACCTGCTCTTCAATGAACATTTCCCAATTTGTGCCCATTGGCGGTGGCATGGGCGGTCCGGAATCTTCCTGCATGCGGGTGGGTTTTGGCGGAGAGGTGGAGGGGAAAGGGTGGGGGCCTGCCGCCAACTTACGAGAGCAAGGCAACTTGACCAGCAGGAAACGATGGAGGGCATTCGAAAAACAGATTTGGCCGGTCGACGAAGGTCGGCATTCCGTAGTTTCCGGTCCACTGCTGAGCTCGCGCAGGAGTCTCCGGGTCAGTGGCAATGCCTTCAACCTGATTTTCATGTTTTACTGAGGCTCGTATTATTGGGTGACATGTTTCGGGCGGTAGATCGGGGTTTAGCCCTGACTGGTTTACCTAGCCCGGATATTTCACACTCTGCTCGCAACCGAAACCACACCCTGTGCCAAATCTATTTCCGCATTCACGGCTGCTCGGGATATCCGGGCTAGCACGTCGGGCGTAAAGCCCGACCTACAGGAATGCCAGTCCGCGTCACTGTATATCGCGAGTCTCAGTAAGGATCGTGGCGATCAGGTCTCTGGACCTGCGACTACGGGCCGTCGCTCTCCCCGAGGGCTTTTTCTTTGCCCTTCGCGCCGGGGCGGCATTGCGTGGGTAGGAATGGACGACCTTGATGATAAGTCCCCGATCAATCCCGGCCGTGCGGAGCTGGGCGAACCGCTGCCGCCCGAGCAGTGGTCGAAGCCGTGGGCGCAGCTGAAGTTCGTGAGCTTCCAGCCGGCGATATTCCCGCGCATGCTGGGCGAGGTGTCGCGCGATGCCCGGCCGGGCGACCTCGTTTCCGTCTACGATAAGTTCGGCCACCGCGTCGGCACCGGTCTGTTCAATTCGCGCGCCAAGATGCCGTTGCGCGTCGTGGTCCATTCCAGCGAACCGATCGGGGAGGAGTATTTCGAGATGGCCATCCGTCGCGCCGTCGCGCTGCGGAAGGACATGTTTCAGCTCGACGCGTCGACCGACGCCTACCGCGTCATCAATTCCGACGGCGACGGCATGAGCGGCCTGACCATCGACCGGTACGCCGACGTGCTTTACTGCGATGTTTACAGCCTTGGCATGTTTCTGCGGCTGCCGAAATTCCTGCCGCTGCTGCACGAATTGCTCGGCACGAAACGACATCTGATTCATGTGGATCATGAGATCGCGAGCGTGGAGGGCATCAAAACCGGCCGTTGGGCGGAAAGTGGAGCCCGACCTCCGGGCGGGCTTTCTTCGATGTCTGCCACCCCGTCCTTCGCCAAGGCTACGGAGGGCGAAATTCGCAAAGTGCGAATTTCGGAACACGGCGTGAAGTACGAGGTGGATTTCGCGGAAGGCCACAAGACGGGATTTTTCTGCGACCAGCGCGACAACCGCCGGCGCTTCGGCCCGCTCGTGAAGGGCGCCCGCGTGCTCGACCTCTGCAGCTACACCGGAGGTTTTGCCATCAATGCCGCGTTGGGCGGCGCCACGGAGATCACCGCCGTGGACCTCGACGAGGACGTCATCACGCAGGGCCGGCGCAACGCCAACCTGAATCAGATTTCTCCCAACAAGCTCAAGTGGGTGCATGCCGACGCCTTTGCCTACGCGCGGCAGATGCAGAAGAACGGCGAACAGTTTGATGCCGTGATGTGCGACCCGCCGAAGTTTGTGATGACCCGCGAGCCCGCCGGCGCCTCCGAGGGCATGCGCAAATATTCCGACCTGAACCAGATCGCCGCCAGCCTGGTGAAGCCCGGCGGGTTGTTCGTGACGTGCTCGTGCTCGGGCCTGGTGTCACTCGAAACGTTTGAGGAATGCGTCATCAAGGGCGCTCACCGCCTCAACCGCCGCCTGCAATTTTTCGACCGCACCGGCCCCGGCATCGACCATCCGGTGTACTCCAACTGTCCCGAAAGCCGCTACCTCAAGGTGCTCTGGGCGCGGGTGGTGTGACATGGTGGGGTTGACATATCATACCGCTAGACTACTTGTCAGGTATGCCAGCTACTACCATAAAGCTAGAGGCCGACTTGGTCAAAAAGGTCACGGCCTTAAAGCCGAAGGATGAGAGCATCTCTGCTTTTGTGCGTGAGTTGATTGAGAAGGAGCACCGGGCACGGAAACACCGAGCTGCGGCGGGGCTTTATCAACAATTCCTGCAGGAAAACCCGGCAGAAAGGACGGCACTGGAGGTCTGGGAGTCGGCTCCGTTGGTGGATGATGTTGAGTCCAGGAAACCATGAAGCGCGGCACGGTTGTCTGGGTGGATTTAAGCGACACGACCCCTCCGGAGATGGGCAAGGTGCGGCCGGGCATCGTAGTTTCCGGCACAACGCACAATGAGATGCTCAATACGGTGGTGGTCGTGCCCACATCCAGCATCGCCCCGGAGATCTGGCCGCTGCGTCTTGGGGTCGGCAACTTTGCTGGCAAGGACAGCTATGCTGTCATTCCCGGCATCCGGCAGATGAGGAAAGAGCGGTTGCGTGGCGCACTCGGACACCTTTCGCCCGAACACCTCATCGCACTCGACGAGTGTCTTGATGCTTACTTGCGGTGAGTCGGTTCTTCGAAGTCTGTGCCGGTCATCAGGGCACTGGAATGATCTCGATGCCGTTGATCACCGGGTTGTCCACGACGTTTTCGAACGTGGTGTCGAGTCGGCCGTCGGCGATAGTTACGGGAACTGTCTCGAAACGAATTTCATGGGGAATTTCATGGGGTCAGGGCTCCAGTAATATATTTGTAGCCCTGATATCACTCAAGTATTGGCTCACGGAGCTAGGTGTTCCCATGCGCAGCTTTTCGGCAATCCAGCGATTGGTCGCCGGGGTCGTTGCGCGCAATATCCTGGCAATATTTACCTTCCAAGCGACGCCTTTGCGTTCTTTGCCGGCATCGGCCAGAGTTTTACCCGTCGACCGCAGCAGGGTTTCCAGTGCTTGCTCACAACACGCCTGCTTGAGTTCCGCTAACTCTTGAGCGGCGAGCCCCGGTGCGAGTGCCCGCTGGGCATGATCGCGAGCCAGGGTCTGACGCCAGCCATGCGTACCGATCGCCCAGCCTCGGCTCATTTCGGGGAATCCGAGTTCTGCTTGTCGTTCTTTCGCCCAGGCCAATTCCACCAGTCGCCTGACGTACACTTTCCACTCCGCCGTCGTGTCGCCCAGGCCTGCCGTCTCCAACCAGGTATCGGCCTGCAAGCAACCGGGCCGTTCCCCACCCAGGAAGCGCCGGAGACTACTCCACGGGAAATCGCCGACCTGTTCTGCTGGAACAATCGCAGCCCGCACCGGATTCAAGTGAATGTAGTCCACGACCCGACCAAGCGTCGCGCCCGGTTCGACCACTAGCGCTTGATACCGCCCTTGGAACAGATGCCCGCGCTCTTGCCGGAAGCGATTGAACCGGGTGGCGAAAGTACCCTGCAACCAATGCATGCCCTCGACCAGATTGGGCTCCGGTGTTTCCACCGCCAAATGAAAATGATTCCGCATGAGCACATAGGCAAAAAGCCGCCATTTCATCCGTGCACATGTCGCAAACAAACAGCGCTCGAATGCCGCCGCCTTGTCCGCGGTCTCGAAGACATCCCGCCGGTAATTCCCGCGATTGATCACGTGATAAAGCGCGCCTTCGAACTGGATGCGCAACGGGCGAGCCATGGCTGGTTCTTGCGATCGCGCTCAACCTCGATCAAGCCACAATTCTGATGATAATGGCCTGTCCTCATAGAACTCCTGCGATTATAATACTGGAGCCCTGACCCCATAAAACGCATTGTGCCTCGGTTGCAATGGGCCCACGTTATTTTCACCCCGGTCAATTCCACCCAGCGCAGTGCTTGCCCCATGCTCTCCATCCAAAAACGCCTCACCAATTCCTTCTACGTCATCACCAGCCTGCCGGCGACGGCGATGGGTTTCGCCCTCTCCATCCAGATCTCGGCCCTGAGCTGGCTGCTGACGACGAAATACAACCTGCACATCGATGAGGTTGGCTACGTCTGGGCGGCGGGACCACTCGCGGGGATCTTCGGTCAGGTCATCATCGGTTTCATCAGCGACAAGGTCTGGTTCTGGGGCGGTCGTCGCCGGCCGTTCGTCCTGATCGGCGGCGTGCTGGCGGCGGGCATGCTCCTCGCGCTGCCGAACATCGACGTGATCACGGCCAAGCTTGGGTTTGGCAGCCTGCTCGCCGTGGCCATCGTCGTCGCCCTCACGCTGGATCTGGCCATCAACATCAGTTTCAATCCCACCCGTTCGATCATCGCGGACGTGACGCCCGAGGGCAATCCGCGCACGAAGGGCTTCACGTGGATGCAGACCATCTCGGGCTTTTTCGGCGTGCTGGCTTACGTCCTCGGCGCCACGATGGGCAACTACGTGCTCATCTATGCGGGTGTCGTCCTGGTGTTCCTCTTCTCGTTCGTGCCGATGTTCTTCATCACGGAAAATCGCGAACTGAATCCGTCCGCCGGCGCGGAGGCCACGGGGCAGAAAACGGCCACCGAGTGGGGTCAGCTGATGCGCATCTACGTGGCGCACGGGTTCTCCTGGATCGGCATCCAGACGATGTTCGTGTTCATCATCGCGTTCATCCAGCAGAAGTTCTTCAGCGGGGTGACGGACCCCGCGGTGATCAACGCGCAATCAGGCCAGATCATCGCCATCGCCTTCGCCGTGCTGAACACGGTGGGTTTCATTCTCCCGGCATTGGTCCTCGAACCCATCGCCGAACGCATGGGGCGGGTGAAAACCCAGGCGCTGTGCGTGGCGATGATGGCCCTGGGTTACTTCGGCATGGCCTTCCTCGGCCGCACGCCGATGGTGCTCTATGTTTTGATGGCCGTCGCCGGGATCGGCTGGGCGGCGGTGGTGAGCCTGCCGTTCGCGATCATGACGGAGAAAATCGACCAGAGCCGCACGGGATTCTTCATGGGCATCTTCAATCTGTCCGTTGTTTTGCCCCAGCTCCTCGTCAGCTTGGCGGTCGGGACGATCATCAAGCACGCGGCGGACAAGAACATCATCTTTATCATCAGCGGCGCCTCGCTCGCCGTCTCGGCGGTGCTCTGGACAATGGTCAAGGAAACGCGACTGGCCGGCGCGCGGCCCGCCGGCGGGCCGCGTGCGGGACATTAGCCCGGATATTTCATACTTTGCTCTCCCGCGAAGCCCCCGAGTGTTCAGAGATTCGTCCGGCCGTGGTCGGCGCCATGGCATCCGGGCTAGGTGCCTGCTTGCGCACGATCCTTTTTCGTCTACGGTCTTCCCCATCGAAATTCCACTACATCGCATGCCTTCACGTTTCCGCATCGTTGGATTCTGCGCGATCTTTGCGGCCTTGA
>JANMVS010000407.1:0-3453 GCA_031392885.1 Verrucomicrobiota bacterium | reverse complement strand
GCAAACGGCGCGCCCATCCGCCGAGGCCCGACGATGGCGGCAGGGCGTCTGGCCCGGATATTTCCCCCTCTGCTCGCAACCGAAACCACACCCTGGGCCAATTTTTTCCCGCATTCACGGCTGCTCGGGATATCCGGGCTGGCGCTGTGCGCTGGTTTGACATCCTCCGGATGAGCCGTTCCCGACAAATTCAGGCCGTGCGACCGGCTTATCCGTGGCAATTCATTCGGAAACCACAGATGAACACCGATTGACACAGCTACAGACTGATGAGCGTGCATTAGCGTCAATTAGCGGTTTCTCTTCGGCATTTTCCCGGATTATTCACTCTGTGCTTTCATTTCCCGCCCGCCGCGCTTCAATCAAACCGCCAACGATCCGATGAAACCAAAACTGCTCATTGTCGACGACGACGACGAAATCCGCACGCAAATGAAATGGGCGCTGGCGAAAGACTACGCCATCTCGCTCGCCGGTGACCGCGCCGCGGCGGTCCGACAGTTTCAGGCCGAGCAGCCGATGGTTGTGCTGCTGGATCTGGGCCTCCCGCCCCAACCCGGCACGCCGGAAGAGGGCCTGGCCACCCTGACCGAACTGCTCGCCCTGGATAGTCTGGCCAAGATCGTCATCATCACCGGGCAAAATGAAAAAGAGTTCGCCCTGCAGGCCATCGCCGCGGGCGCGTACGATTTTCTGGGCAAGCCGGTGGAAACCAATGAACTCAAGCTGCTGCTGAAACGCTGCTTTCACGTCGCCACCTTGGAGCGCGAACACCGGGCGATGCAGCGCCAGCTTCAGGATGAAACCTTTGAGGGCATGCTCGGCAACAGCGCCCCCATGCAGGCGGTCTTCAGTTCGATCCGCAAGGTGGCCACCTCCGATGCCCCGGTGCTTATTCTGGGGGAGAGCGGCACCGGCAAAGAGCGGGTGGCGCTGGCCATCCACCAAAGAAGTTCCCGCAAGGATGGACCGTTTGTCGCCATCAACTGCAGCGCGATTCCGGAGAGCCTGATCGAAAGCGAGCTCTTCGGTCACGAAAAAGGCTCCTTCACCGGCGCGCATATTCAACGCAAGGGGCGCATCGAGTCGGCCAACGGCGGCACCCTTTTCCTGGATGAAGTGGGCGAGATCCCCCTGCTCCTCCAAGTGAAGCTGCTGCGGTTTCTGCAGGAGCAGCGCATCGAGCGCGTCGGCGGGCGGGCGGAGATCGTCGTGGATGCCCGGGTCATCGCCGCCACCAATACCGATCTCGAGAAGGGCATGACCGCCGGCACCTTTCGCGAGGATCTGTTCTATCGCCTGGCCGTCGTGAAGCTCATCCTGCCGCCGCTCCGCGAGCGGGCGGATGACATCCTGTTGCTGGCGCAGTATTTCGTGCAGCAGTTTGCCGCGCAGAACCGGAAGAAGCAACTCGTGCTGGGACCGGAGGCGATCCGCGCCATTCACCAGCATCCGTGGCCCGGCAACGTGCGCGAACTGCAGAACCGGATCAAACGGGCGGTCATCATGAGCGAGGAAAAACGCCTGACCGCCAAAGATATGGAGCTGATCGGCGATGCACCCTCGGGGCCCGGCACCCTGCTCAAGGATGCCCGGGAGAACCTGGAACGCGATCTGATCCGGGAGGCCCTGCGGAAGCATGACGGCAACATCAGCACAGCCGCGGCGGAACTGGGCGTCAGCCGACCCACCTTCTACGAACTGATGGAAAAGCTGGGCATACCAAAACCCGCCTGATCCCGGCCCGCTCTCCCGCGGCCGATAGTGATTCAGGTCGGGCGTGACCGGGACGAGGGCGCAGCCGCGGCGGAGCGGGCCGCTCCGCCCTACCTCAGGCAACGACAATCGCGGACGGCTCGGGCGGGACGACTCGCCCTGCCACCCGTTGCCCAGAGATCAAGGGACGCTGGTCTTGGGCCCGTTTCTCTTTGCGACTTCCCGATTTTCTCCAGGCGGCGTGTTCAGACAAAAAAAACCGCCGCTGGGGAGCGACGGTTCGTGAGCGCCTCTAGAGGTAGAAAGAAAACCCGGAATTACCTCCGGCGACGGGACAGCACACCCAGGCCGGCCAAGCCCAGGCCGAGAAGCAGCAAGCTGGAGCCGCCATCGGGAACGCCAACATAAACCAACTGTGATTGCCGGTTGGTGTAAGGGCTGGTGGTGTTGGTTAAATTCATGACCCGAACCGCCGATCCAGTATAATTGCTGTTCGAATTGAAGCTGGCACCGAGAGCTGCAATGATGCTGCTGGCACCTGAACGATTCAGCACGCTGTCCTCACCTTCCAAGTACCAGATCGCTTCCTGGACATCCGCGCCGCCAGCTGCGCCGTAAACGAACCCACCGACCAGCGAACTCATCTGTCCCGTCGCAAACAACGAATAGAGCCGGGCGGTTGCGTTGGAGATCGGATCGGGATTGCCACCGGAGTATCCGCCATTCACCGCGGCATTGCTCAAGCTGACATTATAGAGACCTTCACTCGAGAAGCTTTCGTTAATCTCGATGCAAAACGTCCAAAAAGCATTATTACTATGAGCGTTACCCTTTGCGACACTGGCATAATTGGCCAGCACTCCGCTCAAATCAGGATTGGTTACCGTATCGACAACCTCGGCGAAATAATTGCCGCCCGAATGAGAGATGGTTGATAAACCTTGGGTAGTGGCGATAGTCGTGCCACTGATTCCAGCATCAGTGTGCATCCTGATCTGATCCGCACTGGCCCTTGGAGTGACAATGGCCAAGGCAACGGCCGCTACAGAGAGCTTAATGCGATTCAAGGTAATCATAGTATCAAATGGTGATGCCCCAATTATGCAATAGGCGTGCCAAGTTTTTAAAATATTACTTATCCTATTTTAACAATAACAACTTACATCTTTAAATAAAATCGCCAGCAAATCGCGATAAGACTGTTTTGTAAGGAAAACCGACACATTTAGCCTCCTGCCCCCCGGTTTTTGCTCTCTCTTGTCAGCTGATGCGGCCGCGAATGCTTCATACCATTGATTTCAAGTTGTTTGCATCGTATTTGCACTAGTATAATTCAAGAATCCAAAACTGTAAGGAAACCCGACAAAGGCGAATTTTCCTCGGTGATGACAGTTTCAGGCATCCTCTCGGTCCCACAGGCGCGGAGGTCTGTGGCGACACAGGAGCGCAAGCCGCACAGCGATTGTACGTCCGACATCGCAGGAACGCAGTCGCGGCACCGCTCTGACATTTTCGGTGCCTTGCGCTGTTATTTAAGTCTCTGCGCGCCCGCCGCCGCCCGCGCCTGTCACCGTTTCAAGCCCCCCACCCCAAACGGCGCACGATGCCAGGAAATTGGTGCGGGCATAGGGAGTCGAACCCCAAACCTCCAGATTCGTAGTCTGGCGCTCTATCCAGTTGAGCTATGCCCGCACGAGAGAACGGCGAATAAGCGAATATCCCGCCCTGACTTCAAGC
>JANMVS010000401.1:0-2294 GCA_031392885.1 Verrucomicrobiota bacterium | reverse complement strand
AGGCGCCCGCGGGGCGGCCCTGGGAATAGCCGGCCAAAGTTGACTGACTACCCCTGGTCCGTACCGGAGTGTTTTTTGCCCTGCCCGTCTTCGCCATGTCCCTCTCGCCCCTGCTCAACGCCGACGCCCTTGCCGTCAACTTCGCCGATCTGAAGCCGCCGTTGCGCCTCCCGGAAGCCCTGATCGAAGCCCACCGGTGCCTTTACTGTTTTGACGCCCCATGCATCACCGCCTGCCCGACCGGCATCGATATTCCGGCCTTCATCAAAAAAATCGCCTCCGCTAACCCCGTCGGCGCTGCCCGGACCATTCTTACCGCCAACATCCTCGGCGCCTCTTGCGCCCGCGTCTGCCCAACCTCCGTCCTCTGCGAGGGCGCCTGTGTCCTCGATGACCGCGATGAGCAGCCCATCATGATCGGGCGCCTCCAGCGTTTCGCCACCGACTACATCGCGGAGCGCGGCCTCAATGTCCTGCCCGGGCCGCCCAGCCAGAAGTCCGGCAAAAAAATTGCCATCATCGGCGCCGGCCCCGCCGGCCTCGGCTGCGCCGCCGAATTGGCCCAGCTCGGCCACAGCGTCACAATCTTTGAGAAGCAAAAGCAGGCGGGCGGCCTCAACACCTACGGCATTGCCTACTACAAGATGAAGCCGCAGGTCAGCCTCGCGGAGGTCGAGCTGGTCAAATCCCTCGGCGTCGAGCTCCGCACCGGCGTCGCGGTGGGCAAGGACATCACCATCGCGCAACTCGAGAAGGACTTTAACGCCATCTTCATCGGCGTCGGCCTCGGAGCCGCCACCAAGCTCCGCATCCCGGGCGAGGATCTGCCCGAGGTGATCGATGCCCTCGACTTCATCGCGAAGATCCACACCGAGCCGCTTGAGAAGATTCCCACCGGCCGCGGCGTCGCGGTCATCGGCGCCGGCAACACCGCGATCGATGCCGTCACGCAGTCCAAACGCCTCGGCGCCGAACGCGCCTTCATCGTCTACCGTCGCGGCGAACCCGAGATGTCGGCCTACGATTTCGAATACGACCACGCCAAGGACGACGGCGCGCACTTCCTCTTCCACGCCGCGCCCGTCGAGGTCGTCGCCACCAACGGCCATGTCTCCGGCCTCAAGCTCGTCCGCACCCGCCTCGTCGGCGACAAGGTCGAGGTCATCCCCGGCACCGAGTGGATCGAACCGTGCGACATGGTCCTCAAGGCCGTTGGCCAGGAGAAGCAGGTCAAGCTGATCAAGTCGCTCTTTCCGTCCCTCACCGTCGATGACCGCGGCGTCATCGCGCACGACAAGCTCACCGGCCAGACCAACGTCCCGCACCTTTTCTGCGGCGGTGACTGCGGCAACGGCGGCCGCGAGGTCGTCAACGCCGTCGGCGAAGGCAAAAAGGCGGCGCACGGCATCCACGCCTTCCTCACCAAGGGCAAGGCCTCGCCACCTGTCCAGCCCTCCCGCCTCGGCGCCAAGCAGGGCGCGACCGGCTCCGGCTTACTCTCGCCCATCCGCGCCCACGAACTCGAAGCGGCGATGAGCCCAATTAAAACGATTTAACCGCTAATCTTCGCTAATAGGCGCTAATTTAATAACCTTCCGGCATTAGCGCTGATTAGCGCAAATTAGCGGTTCAAAATCACTCCTCCCATGGCTGATCTCTCCTGCAATCTCGCCGGCATCAAGTCCCCCAATCCGTTCTGGGTCGCGTCCGGCCCGCCGGCCAACACCGGCTACCAGGCCCACCGCGCGTTCGAAACCGGCTGGGGCGGCGTCGTGTGGAAAACCATCGGCACGCCCATCGTCAACGTCGCCTCCCGCTACTCCGCGTTGAATTACGGCAAGGACCGCATGATCGGGCTCAACAACATCGAGCTCATCTCCGACCGCGCGCCGGAAACCAACTTCCGCGAGATCGCCGAGGTCAAGAAACGCTGGCCACACCATGCCGTCATCGCCTCCCTCATGGTCGAGACGCGCGCCGAATGGCACGAATTCGTCAAGCGCGCGGCGGATGCCGGCGCCGACGGCATCGAGCTCAACTACGGCTGCCCGCACGGCATGTGCGAGCGCGGCATGGGCGCCGCCGTCGGCCAGCAGCCCGCGGTCATCGAAAAAATCACCAGCTGGGTCATGGAGGTCGCGACCATCCCCGTCATCGTCAAGCTCACACCCAACATCACCGACGTCACCATGGCCGGGCGCGCCGCCCGCCGCGCCGGCGCCGACGCCATCTCGCTCATCCACACGCTCAACTCGAGCACCAACGTGAACCTCGACACGCTCGTGCCCGAGCCG
>JANMVS010000369.1:0-2014 GCA_031392885.1 Verrucomicrobiota bacterium | reverse complement strand
AGGTCTGGAACGAATCGATGCCGCGGTTGACGACCGTGTAGCCGGACAGGTCCTCCTGTACGGTCTTCCAGCGAAAGAACTGGGAGTCGCCCGCCAGCAGGATCGCGCCCGGCGGCGGCGGGCTGGCTTTGTCGGCGGCCTCGTACAGCAGCACCTGTTTTTCAAAGCGGTTTTCCTGCGGCTCGACGGCGGAAAGGGTGAGGGCGAGCCCGTTCGACAGGCACAGGGCGAAGAGGAGAATGAGGGGGCGGGGTCCTCGATTGTCATTGCGCGGAGTCGCGTGAAGCGCGCGCCGAAGCAATCCAGCCGCGCGGTTGGTTCGCGGCTTTGGGTCGGTCAAAACGGTTGGCTGGCTCGCCCCGGCTGGCAGAGCCAGCCGCGCGCTGACCGAACAATCAGGGATACGACCAGTGATCAAGCGGGGCATGAAGGTGGGGTTCAAAATTGGCGGGCGATGGCCTCGACGGCGGCATGGACGTCGGCGGGCAGAGGACCACGGAGAAAGGCTGCGACATTCTCCTCAATCTCGGCGGGCTGGCAGGCGCCGACGAGGAGGGTGGCGAGGCGCGGGTCGGCGGCGACAAAGCGTAGGGCCAGTTCCGCCATCGGAAGGCTGCAGTCGCGCTGGAGTTTCTGCAGCGCGGCGAGCTGGGCGTCGGAGCGCAGGCCGAGGTAGCTGCCCTCGGTGGCCCAGCCCTGGGGCAGGGAATTAACGAAGGTGAACAGGCCGGCGACGATGACGGCCATGCCTTGCGCCGCAGCGGCGGGCAGGACGTGTTCGCGGGCGGTGACGTTTAGCGGCGTGTAGTTGTAGGCGACCAGCACGGAATCAAGTCCTTCCACGTCGCGGATCACCCGGCCGAGGTGGCGTGCGTGGTTGCCGGTGATGCCGATGTGGCGGCAGAGTCCGCGGGCCTTGGCTTCGCGCAGAAACTGGATGACGGGGGCGTGGGCGAAATCGTAGCTGCTTTCGAGGTCGAAGAGCCGGCCGGGCCCGACCTCGAGGCGGTCGCTCCACCAGTTGTCCCAGTCCGCCTCGTGGATCTGCAGCAGGTCCACCGAATCGCGGCGCAGCAGTCGGAGATTCTCGCGCAATTGCACCTCCATCGCCTCGACCGAGCGGAAATGGCCCGCCTCGCGGAAATAGCCGATCTTGGTCGCGAGGAAATGCGCCCGGGCTGGATCCGCCAGCGCCTCGCCGAGGATGGCCTGCGACGCGCCCGAGCGATACATGACCGAGGTGTCGAAATACCGGACGCCGAGGTCCAAAGCGCGCTGCACGGTGGCGACAGAGCGGTCGAACCCGGCGAAGCGCACGAAGCCGCCGCCCATGGCCAGGCAGGGCAGAGTTTCGCCGGTCGAGCCGAAGGGACGTGAGGGGAGGGGAGTCAAGGGGGAAAGGGAGCTGAGAGCTGAGAGTTTAGAGCTGAGAGCCAGATGCGCCGGATCGGTGCGGACCAGGGTGTGTCCTCAAACTGAATTGTCATTCCGACCGAAGGGAGGAATCTGCTCTTAGGGTGCAAGCCAAGACCGCTCTGCTAAACTTTCCTCAACTCCACTCATGAGGAACCCATGCGTCACACCCTCCTGCTTGCTATCGTTGTTTGTATGAGCTCGATTGCGCTTTCCCAAACCCTTCCCGCCCCGCAGGTCGTCACCGACCCCAAGCTGATCGCCGGCAAGAACAACCTCAACGTCGCCAAGCTCTCCATCGAGAAGCTCTACATGACTCGCGCCATCGGCGGCAGTTCGTGGTCGCCGGATGGGAAGACGATTGCGTTTATCTCGAACATCAGTGGCCGCAATAATCTTTGGACCGTCCCCGCCGCTGGAGGCTGGCCCACACAGTTGACCGTCAGCGATCATCGCCAGTCCTCGCCCACGTGGTCGCCCGATGGCAAGTGGATCGCCTACATCTCCGACTACGACGGCGACGAAATGTGGGATGTCTTCATGGTCTCCGCCGCGACGGGAGAAGTCTTCAACCTGACCAACACGCGCGAGATTGCCGAGG
>JANMVS010000332.1:0-2843 GCA_031392885.1 Verrucomicrobiota bacterium | reverse complement strand
GAAGCCGACCTGCGCGCCCGCCTGGCCCGCAAGGAAATCGGCCTCGGCTTCGGCCACCCCGTCTACACCATCGGCGACCCGCGCAATGCGATCATCAAGGAAATCGCCCGGGCGCTCAGTACCGAGCAGCACGACCTGAATCTCTTCAACATCGCCGAGCGCATCGAGACGCTCATGTGGGCCGAGAAAAAAATGTTCCCCAACCTCGATTGGTTCAGTGCCGTCGCCTACCACCGCCTGGGCGTGCCCATGCTCCTCTTCACGCCGCTCTTCGTCGTGGCCCGCACGGCCGGTTGGGCCGCGCATGTCATCGAGCAACGCATCGACGGCAAGATCATCCGCCCCGGCGCCAACTACACCGGCCCGGCCGACCGGCCGTTCGTGCCGCTTGACCAGCGCGCCTGATCATACTCGTACTCGTAATCTTTCTCTTTCTCTCCAAGCCTTGGAGAACGATTACGAGTAAGAGAACGAGAACGATTTCCATGAGCTCCCCCCTTTCCAACGTCCGGCCCGCCCCCGACCAACTCCTCGCCGACCTCGCCGACTACGCGCTCACCGCGAAGATCACGAGCGACGAGGCCTACGATACCGCCCGCTGGTGCCTCGCCGATACCCTCGCGTGCGGAATCATGGCCCTCGCCTACCCGGCCTGCACGAAGCTCCTCGGCCCTGTGGTCGCCGGCACGACCATCAGGCACGGCGCCCGCGTCCCGGGCACGGGCTACGAACTCGATCCCGTCCAGGGCGCCTTCAACATCGGCACGATCGTTCGCTGGCTGGATTTCAACGACACCTGGCTCGCCGCGGAATGGGGACATCCCTCCGACAATCTCGGGGCGATTCTCGGCACGGCCGACTGGCTTTCGCGTCACCAGGCCGCCGGTCTCACGCCCTCGGCCTTCCACACGCCACTCGCCGCCTACGCTCCGCTGCAGGTCCAGGCTCCCGGCGCTCCCCGCCGCGCCGGCCGCTCGCCGCTCACAATCAAGGACGTCCTGACCGCGATGGTGAAAGCCCACGAGATCCAGGGCGTCCTCGCCCTCGAGAATTCCTTCAACCGCGTCGGCCTCGACCACGTCCTGCTGGTCCGGGTCGCCTCCACTGCCGTCACCACGGCCATGCTCGGCGGCACGCGCGAGCAGGTCATCAATGCCCTCTCGCATGCGTGGCTCGACGGTTCCGCGCTCCGCACCTACCGCCATGCGCCGAACACCGGCTCGCGCAAATCCTGGGCCGCCGGTGACGCCACCGCCCGCGCGGTCCGCCTCGCGCTCACCGCCATGACCGGTGAGATGGGTTACCCGTCCGTCCTGACCGCCAAAACGTGGGGCTTCCAGGATGTCTCGTTCAAAGGCAACGCCCTCAGACTCGCCCGCCCGCTCGGCAGCTACGTGATGGAGCAAATCCTCTTCAAGATCTCCTTCCCCGCTGAGTTCCATGCGCAGACCGCGGTCGAGTGTGCCGTGCAGCTCCACCCGTCGGTCCGCAGCCGGCTTGACGAAATTGAGCGCATCGAACTCACCACGCATGAGTCGGCCATCCGCATCATCGATAAGTCCGGTCCGCTGCACAATCCCGCGGACCGCGACCACTGCCTCCAATACATGACCGCCATCGGTCTCATTTTCGGCAACCTCACCGCCGATCACTACGAAGACAAGACCGCGGCCGACCCGCGCATCGACGCCCTCCGCGCGAAGATGACCGTCACGGAGGACAAGCAATACTCGAAGGACTATCTCGACCCGGAGAAACGCTCGATCGCGAATGCCGTCCAAGTGTTCTTCAAGAACGGTTCAAAGTCCGGCAAGATCGCCGTCGAATATCCGATCGGCCACCGCCGCCGCCGCGCCGAAGGCATCCCGGTCCTCCAGCAAAAGGCCCGCGCCGCCTTTGTCGCGCATTATGGTTCGGACCGGGCGGCCCAAATCATGTCGCTCTTCACCGACCGGGGCAGGCTCGAGGCCATGCCGGTGCACGAATTCATGGCCCAGATGGTGCAGTAACATGGCGTACGACATCGCATAGCCACCGGCCTCCGGGCCTTTGAGCGACCGGAATACGTCAGGTCTTGACTCTTGACTGAGCAGCCGGGTGCAGGCCAAGGGTAGGTCGCGGATATTGATATTTTCCAGCTGTCAGTGGCCGGGTGGTAATGCCGAGCTCGGCATTATTGGGTGGCCACTGACATCCAGCATGCACGACTACGATTTGTGATCCCATCGGGAGCTTTACGCTCCGGCTGATTTCTGCATCGTTCCTGTCGCGGGCCGCCACTCACCATGAAACGCGCCCGCATTCCGTCCGCTTCCGTCCAGTCCGCCCTTTCCCCTGCCGCGACCATCGCTGGCGTCATCCATACGATCCGCGGCGAGCGTGTGATCCTCGACGCCGACCTCGCCAAGCTCTACGGCGTTGCTACCAAGGCGCTCAATCAGGCCGTCCGCCGCAACCGGGATAAATTTCCACGGGACTTCATGTTTGAGTTCACGCGGAAGGAAGCCCTGGATTTGCAAAAGGCCAGACACCAAGAGGATGTCATCTTAAGGTCACAAGTTGTGACCTTAAAACATGGTCGTCATGTGAAACACCTCCCTTTCGCCTTCACCGAGCACGGCGCGATCATGGCGGCCAACATCCTCAACAGCCCGCAGGCGGTGCAGATGAGCGTGTTCGTTGTCCGCGCGTTCGTGAAGATGCGCAGCCTGCTCACCGACACCCGCGAGCTGGCGAAGAAACTGGCCACGATGGAAAAGGAACTCACGGCCCGGCTCGATTCACATGAGACGGCCATCAGCGAGTTCATGCGGCGCATCATGCTCCTGCTCGATCCGCCGTCC
>JANMVS010000322.1:0-3796 GCA_031392885.1 Verrucomicrobiota bacterium | reverse complement strand
TCTCCACCGTCGGCAATCCCGCCATGCGCGTCCCCGACGCCAAGGGCTTCGCCCTGCCCACACTGCTCGGCATGCTGCCCGGCATGTCCGCCTTCGCCACAAAAATGATGCAGAAGGAAATGGAGAAGCTCGACATCCCGCCCATCGGCGAGTTCGTCCAGATGATCTCCGACGCCGGCGGCCACCTCTACGCCTGCAAGGCCACCGTCGATATGTTCCACCTCAGCCAATCCGACTTCGTACCCACGATGGAAAAAGTTCTCACCGTCGGCGATTTCTACGAACTCGCCGCCGGCGGCCAGATCATCTTCACCTGAATGCGGACCGGAAGGCGGTCCACCGCCGCTCCCGGTCCGCCCGCTGCGCCCCGCCGGCTTCGCTCGTGCCTTGCGTGCGGCGCATACCGCGACTAAGAATGCCTGCCGGTTCCCCCTGCGGTGCTCCCTCGGTAATTCTTCATCTTCGCGCTACCATGTCCCCTCTCGTCATCCTCCTTGCCCTCGCCGCCCTTTGTGTCGTCTGCGTCTGGCTGCTGCGCCGCGCGATTCCGCGCCTCCTGCTCCCCGAGGCGCTGAGCGCCTACGGTCTTGAGGAAACCGTCACGCGCCTCACCGAGGCCGCCAAAGCGGCGGGGTGGGTTGTGCAGAGTCTTGTTGAATTGGAGAAATCCATCGAGAAAAACGGCGGCGGCGTGGTGCGGCCCGTGCGGCTCGTCAACCTCTGCCAGGCCAAACACGCCGCCCGCATCATGCACGATGACACCGCGCGGCGCGTCTCAGTCCTGATGCCCTGCACGATCTCCGTCTATGAGAAGAGCGATGGCTCCGTCTGGATCGGCGCGATGAATCCCAGCCTGATCGCCCCGCTGTTCGGCGGCGTGGTGGCCGAGGTGATGGGCGGCCCCATCGCGCGCGAACAGGCCGCCTTCATCCGCACCGTGTGCCAATAAGCCAACCTCAACATTTGATTGTTCAACCCCAGCCTGTAAAGCTCATGAAACCCAACGTCGGAAACATCGACCGCATCCTCCGTTTCCTGGTCGGCTTCACCCTGCTCGGTGCGGGCTATTACTTCAAATCCTGGTGGGGGCTGGTCGGCATCGTGCCGCTCCTGACCGCCACGTTCCGCTTCTGCCCGGCTTATCTGCCGCTGGGCATGAGCACCTGCCCGCGGTCCGAAGAAAAGAAATAACCGGGCCCTCGCCTCCGCCGGCGGCCCCCGGAACAACCCGATGCACCGGTTCCTCACCATTTTGCTCTTGGTCGGCGTGTTCGTCTCCGGCTGGTGCGCAGTGGACGAGGTCCCCGGCCCATGGTCATTCACCATGCGCGCGGAGAACGACCTGCCGGTCAACTTCGACCGTTATTACACCAACGGCATCAGTTTTTCATACGCCCGCTGTGCCCAAGAATCTGCCGCGCTCTGGCCCCTGCTGCTTCGCCTGCCTGGACTCGACCAGCCCGGACTGCTCGCCACCGGTTTTGATTTCGGCCAGATCATGGTCACGCCGGCCGATATCCACCGCGCTGTGCCCGATCCGCTCGACCGGCCTTATGCCGGACTCCTCTACGTGGGCGCGTCCTGGCAGCGCCTCTTCGGCGATCATTATGCCGCGTTGAAACTCATCAGCGGGGTTGTCGGCCCGGCCTCATTCGCCGAGCAGACGCAACAGACCGTGCATCGGGCACTCGGTGTCGCCCTGCCCCGCGGCTGGGGCCATCAGCTCCGCAACGAGCCGATCCTCAACGCCGTCTATGAACGCCGCTGGCGCGTCCAGTCCTGGGGGTACGCTGGCGGTTGGAACAGCGACACCCTCCTGGTCGGTGGCGGGATGCTCGGCAATGTGCTGACGCAAGCCTACACCCAGATTCAGTGGCGCGCCGGCTGGCGTACGCCCAAAGATTTCGGCACCTCACTCATCCGCGGCATGGGCGCCCTGCCGCCGGCCCGGGACGCCCCCCCGTGGGGCGCCCACGTGTTTGCCGGTATCGGAGGCCTTGCCGTGGCGCGCAACGTCACCCTTGACGGCAATTCGTTTCGCTCCGGCCCGAGCGTCGAACGCCGGCCGTTCGTCGCCGTGGCCGAAGCGGGGCTCGTCGTCCGCGGCCGCGGCTGGCAGCTGGCCGCCTCCTGGCACGCGTGGGGCCGCGAGTTCGACACCCAGCCGCGCCGCGCCGAGTTCGGCGCCCTCACCCTCACCGTTTTCCGCTGACGCGCCGGCCGCCCGCTTCCGGTGTGCGGCGCACCGTCGTCACCGGTAATACGCGTGAACAGCTGCCTTAATTTGTGCCGCGCACGGCTGGCGCGAGGCGGACATTTGCGGATTCCCGGGGTGCCTTTTGCCCTAACAAAGGAGGCCATGACAAAGTTGACCAACGCCGAAGCCGCCCGATTGCACCCTGAAACACTGGCCCTCAGTTACGGCTTTGATCCGTGGCTGAGCGCAGGCGCGGTGAAGCCGCCAGTGTTTCTCACGTCCGCCTTCGCCTTCAGGTACGCCGCCGACGGCAAGTAGTTTTTCGCCTGGGCCCCACGGCGAAGGCACCCCGCCGCCCCGTCGGGAACAGGGCCTCATCTACTCGCGGATCAACAACCAAAATCTCGAAATATTTGAAGACCGCGTGGCGCTCTGGGAGGGCATGAAGGACGCCTACAGTTTTTCCAGCGGGATGGCGGCCATTGCCACGACCCTCTTGGCCACCCATCAGCCGGGCGACGAAATGATTATCTGTGCACCGGTCTATGGTGGCACCGATGCCCTCGTCCCCCATTTTTTGAAAAGCCTCGGCATCGCGGCCCATTTTATTCCGGCCGGTGTCGGCGCGCCGGACCTGGCAGAAAAACTGATCACGCCGCGCACCCGCTTCATCTTCATCGAGAGCCCCGCGAATCCCAACAACCGGCTGACCGACATCGGCCGCATGAAGGAATTGGCGCTGCGCTACGCTCCCGCGACCCCGGGCCAGACCGCCGGACGCATCCTCGTAATCGTCGACAATACGATGGCCGGGCCGGTCTTTGCCCAGCCCGCGAAGGCCGGAGCCGACATCGTGCTGTATTCCGCCACTAAATTCATCGGCGGTCATTCCGACGTGGTCAGCGGCGGCGCCCTCGCCAACAACGATACCTTGCTCGCCGCCATCGGGCAGCACCGCGCGCTGAGCAGCAGCAGCGCAATGCCCAGCAGGTCGCGGCGTTTCTCGTCGTCCAGCCCAAGGTTCGCCAGGTTTGCTACCTCGGGCTGCTGACCCCCGACGATCCCGAATATGCCATCTACCGGAAGCAACCCACGGGGCCGGGTTCGCTCATTTCCCTCTATCCACGGCGGGGAGAAGAAAACCTTCGCCCTCCTCGATCACCTGAAGGTCTTCAAACTCGCCGTCTCGCTCGGCTCCACCGAATCGCTGGAGCAACATCCCGCCACCATGACCCACTCGGGGCTCGCCCCTGAGGACAAGCTGCTCGGGCGGGGTGACCGATGATCTGGTGCGGCTCTCCATCGGCCTGGAGAACGAGGCGGACCTTCTCTGGGACCTGCAGCAAGCCCTCGATCAGGTGCCCGGCGTGTAACGGACTCCCGTCGTCGCGCCAACCCGGAGAAAAAACAAGCCCATTCATCATCCACGGCACCACCTTGCGGGCCGGCTGTGACGGCTCCGCTCCGGTAAATTGCGGCGGGGCCATGCTCGGTCCTGCCTGCGAGAGCCCGGACTGCGCATTATTTGTCATTTTATAACCCTGATGACAGGCCGCGCGTGTAGGTGTATACTTCCCGCATGAAAACGTGTCTTTGGCT
>JANMVS010000311.1:0-1862 GCA_031392885.1 Verrucomicrobiota bacterium | reverse complement strand
GTGCGATGACCTCGTCGTCGTCGACTCGGGCAGCACGGACGCCACCCGCGCGCTTGCCCTCCACGCCGGGGCCCGGGTGGTGGACTTCCCGTGGGACGGTCGCTTCCCGAAGAAAAAAAACTGGGCGCTTGCCAACGTGGCTTGGAAAAACGAATGGGTGTTCATCATCGATGCCGACGAGCGAGTCACCCCCGGGTTGTCCGCCGCGCTGCGCGCCGCCCTGACCCAGACGCAGCACCAGGGCTATTATGTGAACCGGCGCTTTTGGTTTCTCGACGGCTGGCTGAATCACTGCGGATATTTTCCCAGTTGGAACCTGCGGTTCTTCCGTCACCGGCTCGGACGTTATGAAAAACTGGCCGACTCCGCCGGCACGGGCTCCGGCGACAACGAGGTCCACGAACACGTGCAACTGGCGGGCTCCACCGGCTACCTGACGGGGGCGATGGAGCATTATGCCTTTCCCGATATCGCGACCTGGGTCGAAAAGCACAACCGCTACAGCAACTGGGAGGCGCGCCTGCAAATCGAGTCCCAGTCCGGGCGCCAAGCCTCCGACGCCAAGCTCGATGCCGGCCTCGCCCGCAAACGCCAACTCCGTCAACTGGCGTGGTCGCTGCCCTTTCGCCCGGCGCTGCGATTTTTCTACCACTATGTCTGGCGCGGCGGGTTTCTCGACGGCTATCGTGGTTATGTCTTCTGCCGACTGATGGCCTGGTATGAATTCCTGAGCACAGCCAAGGCCCGCGAGCTGCAACGTAAACGGTAGCGGCGCTCTATGAGCGCCGTCCGGCGGTCACAGACCGCCGCTACAAACTTCTCCTTTGCCCCTCCCTCGCGTCATCTTCGTCAACCGCGTCTACTGGCCCGCCCAGGCGGCCACCGCCCAACTGCTCACCGACCTGGCGGAAGGCCTGGTCCCGCGACTGCGGGACTGGCAGGTGCACGTGATTGCCGCCGGGACCGGGCCGGACCAGTGCAATGGCGTGGCCATCCATCGGACCGGCGGTGATGAACAGCACGGGGGATTTCTTTCCCAGGTGCTTAACTACGGGCAGTTCCTCCGGCGGGCCCGGCAGCAACTGGCCGTCTTGGCCCGACCCGGGGACCTGGTGGTGCCGATGACCGACCCGCCGATGCTGGGTGCGGCAATGGCCGGCACGGCCCTCGCTCGCGGAGCACGGGTGGTCCACTGGGTGCAGGATATCTATCCGGAGATCGTCACCGCCCATGTGGGTGCGCTGGCTGGGCTGCCGCTCTGGCCGCTGCAGTATAAACGCAACGCCGCTTGGCGCGCCGCCCATTTTTGTGTGACCCTCGGGGCCGAGATGGCGCAAGTCATCGCCGGTCAGGGGGTGGTGCCCGGCCAGCTCGCAGCCGTACCCAACTGGGCTCCCCGGGAATTACATACTGAACCGAGCGCTTCCGTTGTCGCTGCCCGCCGGGCCGCTTGGGGCCTGGCGGACAAATTCATTGTCGCCTACTCCGGCAACTTGGGCCGGGTGCATGACTTCGCTACCGTCGTGGAAGCAGCGGAGCAACTAAAGTCACACCCCGAAATCGTATTCCTCTTCATCGGACGTGGGGCGCAGTTTGCCCAGGTCCGCACCGCGGCGAAAGCGCGTGGACTCAATAGTCTTCGTTTTCTTCCGCCGGAATCGCGCGAAGATTTGGCGGCGGCCTTGGCGGCGGCGGATGCCCAGCTGGTCACCCTGAAGCTCGCCTTCGCGAATCTGGTTTATCCCAGCAAACTGGCGGGGGTGCTGGCCGCCGGCCGGCCCGTCTTGTTTGTGGGGCCACCGGATGGCGAAATCGCCCATCTCTTGGCCACCGCGGATTGCGGCCAGACGGCCGCTCCCGGC
>JANMVS010000310.1:0-2653 GCA_031392885.1 Verrucomicrobiota bacterium | reverse complement strand
CGGACAGGGCATCTGGTCCGTGAATGGCACCCAGTTTGCCAACGGATCCTCCACCTCCGGCGCCGCCTATCTCGATGCGATCTTCGATTACACGAAGGCCAACGGCGGCTGGCCGGGCTGGTTCTACAGCCAGACCCCCGGCATCACCAATAATTCCTGGAATTCCATCGCCGGTGGCAGCGGTCCATTGGAGTACGTTTCCGCCGAAGACTCTTCGAAGGGCTGGGACGCCCAGCTCATGTTCTCCCCAACCAAAAACCTGCAGATCATCGCCACGTATGCCCACGTCACTCGGGTCATCGATAGCGCCGGCCAATGGGCAAAATATCCTTATCCGGAGGACCGCTGGGCAGTTTGGTATTTTCCCAACAGCGATTGGGGATTGGCCAATCGTCCTCTGGGGACGGTCTACACCGACCCAAAGAACACCGCGAGCTGGACCGGCGTAGGCTTTGGTTCCGGCGAACGTCAGGATGACACTCCGGAGCATCAGGTCAGCCTCTTCGGCAACTATAGTTTCTCCGACGGCAGGCTCAAGGGCTTGACCGTGGGCGCGGGTGGCTATTGGGAGTCACCCCGGGAATACATGTCGGGCGTCACCCATGGCGGCGGTCAGTTCATCACCGACAAGAATGGGAATCGCCTGATCCTGTCCACGGCGTCACGGCACAACCTCGACCTGTTCATCAAGTATGATTTCGGGTTTAGCAATCATGCGGCCTCCGTGCAGTTGAATGTCTCCAACGTGCTTGATGATCAGAAGCGCTACGGCTTCATCTACTCCGACCCGCGCACGATGCGCCTGGAGTTCGATTACAAGTTCTAAGTTTACAAAAGATCCAGTCTTTGGTCCCCCGCGCACTAGTTTCCATGCTGGTGCGCGCTCTAGGCGCAAGGTTTGTTTGGCTTGCCGCTCGGAGGGCCGGCGCTCTTTTCCTGGACGGCAAGAATTCCCCCCTGTTCTTTCAACTTCACCCCGCGGTCGTTCGTCTCCTTCAGCGATTGACAACTCAAGTGATCGGGAAACTCGCCTTGATGATTGTACCTCGGATCGCGCTTCAACCGGTCCGGGGGTGCCGGCCATTCGCCCGGAAGGCTGGCGCTGACTCCAGCACGGACGAAGCGATCGCGAAACCATCCTTTCGGGAACACAGGACGGAGGACGATTTTTATCTGCCAAACTGGGGCCGGTTCCCCGTCGGATATTTTTGTCATTTTTCATTCTGATGTCGTTGGTCGCCAATCCGATTCTTCCGGGGTTTCATCCGGATCCCTCGATCCTCCGGGTCGGGAAGGATTATTACATCGTCACTTCCACTTTCGAGTGGTGGCCAGGTGTGCGGATTCACCACTCGCGGGATCTCGCGAATTGGCGTTTGGCCGGTCATGCGTTGAACCGGCGCTCCCAGTTCCATTTGCGCGGCGCGCCGGACTCGGGCGGCGTCTGGGCGCCAGCGCTCAGCCATGCCGATGGCTTATTTTGGCTGACCTATTCCGACGTGCGAGGCTTCAACGGATTTGCCAAGGATTCCTCCAATTATCTGGTGACCGCCCCGGCCATTGACGGTCCGTGGAGCGACCCCGTGCCGCTCAATCGCAGCGGCTTCGATCCTTCGCTTTTTCACGACAATGATGGGCGCAAGTGGCTCTTGAATCAGCTTTGGGATCCCCGCCCCGACCGCAATCAGTTTGCGGGGATTGTGCTCCAGCAATACCAGCACGCCAGTCAGAAGCTCGTCGGCGAGCCGGTCCGGATATTTGCGGGTACGGTGCTGGGCGTGACCGAGGGACCGCACCTCTACAAACGGGACAGCTTCTACTATCTGGTCACCGCCGAAGGCGGAACCGGTGAGGCGCACGCGGTCAGCGTGGCCCGGGCCAAGGCCCTAACCGGGCCCTACGAAGTATGTCCGCATAATCCGATCGTAACCTCGGCGGGCCATCCGGACGCGGCCCTGCAAAAAGCCGGGCATGGATCATTCGTCGAGTCGACGGACGGTCGCTGGCATCTGGTGCATCTTTGCAGCCGGCCGGTTGGTCCGCATCGGCGTTGCATTCTTGGGCGGGAAACCGCCCTGCAAGCGGTCGACTGGCCGGCCGGCGGCTGGCCGCGACTCGCGGGCGGGAGCAGCCTGCCGGCGTCCACCGTTGAGGTGCCAGACACCGTTGCGCAACCTTACTTGCCGGAATTTTCAGATGATTTTTCTTCCCCCGCCTTGAATCCGCATTGGAGCGTATTGCGCGAGCCGCCGGCGGACTCGTGGCTGAGTCTTGGCGAGCGCCCGGGATATCTGCGGTTGCGCGGCCGTAATTCACTGCTCGCGACGTCTGACCAAAGCCTGGTCGGCTTCCGCCTCTTGCATCACGCCTGCCGGGTGTCCACGCAGCTGGACTTCCACCCGCCCAGCTTTCAGCAGTCCGCCGGCCTGGCCTTTTACTATAACACCACGCAGTTTCATTATCTGATGATCACCGGCCGCGACGGCGGCGGCCGCGAACTCCGGTTGCTCAATGGTGACGGTGGCGCCTATCGCAATCTACTCGGTGAAGGCGTGGTCCTGCCGGCGGCTGGGCCGGTCGAACTGTCGGCGGAATTGGATGGTGAGAAACTCTGCTTCTTTTACTCCACCGGGGGCGCGGCCCCGCTCCCGGC
>JANMVS010000296.1:0-17957 GCA_031392885.1 Verrucomicrobiota bacterium | reverse complement strand
CGCTGTCGTCTTCATTCAGCTTGCCTTGGTTGTAGGGACCGAAGAACGAAAGGCTGCCGACTCCCGGACCACCGGGAGCACCCGTGGCGCTCAGCGCGAAGGGAGCCGGCGCAAGGCCGTTGCTCGTGTTGAGCTTCGCATAGAGGAAGCTGCCGAAGATTGTGAGCTTATCGCCGAAAGCTTTGTGGTCGAAGCTGCTGTAGAACGAATTTCGCTTCTGGCCGGGAGCCGAAGGGGAGAACTGGCGGAAATTGAAGAGCTGGTTGGAGCTGAAGGCATTCGTGTCGAGTGCGATATAGTCAGCCCGGGTGGGATTGCTATTCACGTCGAAGCCGGACTTCAAGACGAGGGGATTGCCGCCACCCGAATCGCGCATGACACCCGCGAAGTTGGTCGAGCCACCGTTGGTGCCGCCGCGCGGGCGGTTGTCCGACTGAGCCGAGTTGGTCCGCTGCGACGCAAAGACCGTGTTGTTCTTGAAGAAGCTGCCCGAGATGACGACCGAAGTCTTGTCATTGCTGGCACCCGCCACGAAGGAGCTCTGGAAGGTGTCGCGATTGCCCGGGTTGTAGTTGGTGCCACCGCCGTAAACATCTACCGTGAGGCCGGTGAATTTTTTCTTCAGGATGATGTTCACCGCGCCACCGATGGCGGAGGAACCGTAAATGATGCCGGCGCCGTCGCGCAGCACTTCGATGCGATCTATCGCCTCGATGGGGATCAGCGATAGATTTGCGAAGTTACCGGCAGAGCGTCCGTTGATCAGAGTGAGCGTCTGGCCGGCACCCAAGCCGCGAAGGCTCACGAAGGTCGAACCATCGCCGCCGTTGGAGTCAAACTCGGTGGCGCCGGGGTTGCCGACGAACGAAGGCAGGCTGCGGAGGGCCTCAACCGGGGTGACTGCTCCCGTGGACCGGATATCCGCTTCCGTGAAGATCGCCACCGGGGCGATCGGCTCAGCGGTCGCTTGGGGAATGAATGAACCGGTAACGATAAACTTATCCAGTTTAACCGTCTCGTCCTTCTTTTCGGGAGCCGGAGCGGCAGTCTGGGCAAAAGCGGCCTGAGCCGCGAATAAGGAAAGCCCGACGCCAAGCAGCGCCAAAGGCTTCCGTAGATAACTTACGGAGCTATTTTTCATAGTTCTAGGGTGTTGTGTTGGTAGAAACCACCAGTTGACCTGCTAATTTCTTGCAGCATAAGGAGCTAATCCTGCGACGAATCGCAATCTTTTTTTTGTCATATGTAAAAAACGACCGGGTGGCCGATTTTTTCCATGACGCCAGTGGTAGGGCCCGTTGCCCTCAACGGGCCTGCGGCAGGCGGTTGAGTAGCCTTCGCCAGAATCCCTGTAATATAAATGGGGACTATGACCTCGTCGCCGCCCCGACCGATTCGGACTTCGTGAAGCCCAAACTGGAACGATTGCTGGTAATCCTAAATTCCGCCGATCGATCTCGTCACTGAGAACACCGAGCCCGAAGGAAGTTCACGGAGAAATACTTCGGGCGATGGTCCCGGAAAATTGGCTTTCACCTGACAGGTGAAGGCCGAACCGGCATTCTTTCCGACACAAAACTCTGTGTTCTCCTGACATGCCTCGGTGTGCTCTGTGTCCAACTGCGTTTTTTAAGGTAATACCAGAGTCCCTTTGCTTATGGACTGTCGGGAGCGATTTGAGGGTAGGGCGCGACCGGGACGAGTGCAGGAGCCTCGATCGCTGGGCACGCCGTCTGGATATTCGCGGCCGGCCCAGCGGTCCGGCCCTACCCGCCTGCGCCGAGCCTACGGCGAGGCAAGCCGGCGCTGCTACGCCAAAGTCAAAACCGAGGGGATATTGGTATAAGATGCCCTGCGCGGGCCGGGTCGGTTGACTCCACGGCCCGGCCGGTAATCCTGCGCTCCCCAATGCCCGCGCCCTCCGCCCTGTTCGACTCGCTGATCGATTACGCCGGTCTGTTCCCGCCGGCCAAACTGGCGATGGGGGATGCCGTTGGTAATTTCGGCATCTACCTCGGCAGCCCGCATGCCGCCTGGCTGGGCCGTTTCGTCCTGCCCCTGGCCCGGCTCGCCGAGTTTGAAGTCGAATATCTCCGGCTGCCTGCAACCGAGCAGGCGGGCTGGCAGCTCAGCGTTCTCGCCGGCCCCGACCCGACGGCCGACTTCGCCGCCATCCTGGCTTTCAACGCTCGCCATCAGGCTGCCCGCATTGTTGCCCTTGAAACCAAGGCTGGCTCACCCAACGAGGTCACGAAATTCACTGCTGTCTTCCCCTCCACTCTTGAGATCTGGGTCGAGGTGCCAGTCAACGGCGTGGTGACTCCGATCATCGCCGCCATCAAGGCCGCCGGACGGGGCGCCAAAATCCGCACTGGGGGCGTGACGGCCGACGCCTTCCCCTCCGCCGACGTCGTCGCCCGTTTCCTCACCGCCTGCCGCGATGCTGGAGTAGTCTGCAAGGCCACCGCGGGCCTGCATCACCCGCTGCGCGGCGACTATCGCCTCACGTATGAGGCAGGCAGCCCGAGCGGCACCATGTTCGGTTTCTTAAATGTCTTTCTTGCCGCGACGCTGCTGCATGCGGGCGGGACTCCCGCCGAGGCGGAAAGCCTGCTCACGGAAGCAGCCGCAGAAAATTTTCAGGTGTCGTCGGAAGCCCTCCGGTGGCGGAACCAGGTTTTTTCTTCCGCGCAAATCGCCGCCGCCCGTCAATCCCTGTGTCGCTCCTTCGGCTCCTGCTCCTTCACCGAGCCTGTCGAGGGCCTGCAGGCGCTGCGCTGGGGATGATTACGATGGGCTCACGCCCGTTATCCCGGAAGAATTCAGTCTAGGGAGTGTCTTCAATCGCGTGTCTCTCCGACGGGTTAGCAGCTGGAGGGCCGGTCTCCGCACTGGCCGCAGGCGACAGCCAGCCAGCCCGGCCGGTACGGAGACCGTCCCTCCATCGATTTCCCGCGAACCCAGGTTTGAAAATACTCAATAATCAGTTTCGCCCCTTCGACCGGACTCAGGGCAGGCCAGTGGCGAAACCGAAACTTTGGCCACCCTCCGATTGATCATCTCCGGAATAACCTCCGGGGGTCGGCAGATCGCAGACTGAGCCGGACTCATACAATAGGAGGGCACCACGAAAAACACTAAAGACACGAAAGGAACACCTTCAGAGGGAATTCCGAACTATCTATGACTTCACTGTTCAGCGCCACCAAGCCTTCCCTCGTTTGTTCTAACTTCATCATTTCGTGTGTTTCGTGTTTTTCGTGGTGAAATTCATCTGCCTTGTTGGCTGAGATTCTGTCGGCGATTAGCCGGCCCCCCGAAACCCAGTGGCGGAGACGATCAGTCGGAGCACACCTTGAAGGATTCATCCCTGGATGAATCCATTAGTGGTCAACTCTTCCGAGTCTGGGGGGCTCACGCATACCTTCACCCACCGGAATTAACGAAGAACCTATTTATTTTTGTGTGTTGTCCGGCCTGTCGCTTGGCTCGAAACGTGGTGATCTCCGATTGCATGAGTCCGACCCAGCGCAGCTTTTCATCCGTGCTTATCCGTCAAATCCGTGGTCAAGTTTCGCCACTCGGATGACCCTGAACCAAACCCACGACCCGGCCCGCCGCAGCTGGCTGGAATCGGCGAACCCCGCCGACACCGACTTCCCGCTGCAGAACCTGCCCTATGGCGTTTTTCGTCCGGCAGCCAAATCCACCCCGCGACCCGGCGTCGCCATCGGCGCGTTTATCTTCGATCTCGCCGCCGCCGCCCAAGCCGGCCTGCTCCCGGCCGCGGCTTCCGACGCCTGCCGGCAGCCCACGCTCAACGCCCTGATGGCCCGGGGTGCCCCAGCCTGGTCCGCCTTGCGGGCGCGCCTCAGCGAACTGCTCGGCGCTGATTCGTGCCCCGCTGGTCCGCTGCGCTCAAGGGTCGAGTCCTGCCTCGTGCCGCTGGCCGACGCCGAGATGCTGCTGCCGGCCAGCATCGGTGACTATACGGATTTCTACGCCTCCATTTTTCACGCCACCAACGTCGGCACGATGCTCCGACCCGACCAACCGCTCCTCCCCAACTACAAGTGGGTGCCGATCGGCTACCATGGCCGCGGCTCCTCCATCGTGGTCAGCGGCACCCCGGTGCGCCGGCCGCATGGCCAGATCAAGCCGGCGGCCGTGCCCGCCCAAGCCTCGGCGACAGAGGGCAGCCCGGCTCCCGTCTTCGGCCCCTGCAAGAATCTCGACTACGAACTCGAGCTCGGGGCGTTCATCGGCCCCGGCAATCCGCTCGGCGCGCGCGTGCCAATCGCCGAGGCGGCGGCGCAGCTCTTCGGTGTCGTGCTGCTGAATGACTGGTCGGCGCGCGATATCCAGACTTGGGAATACCAGCCCCTCGGGCCGTTCCTCGCCAAAAATTTTGCCACCACGATCTCGCCCTGGATCGTGACCATGGAGGCGCTCGCGCCATTTTGCGTCCCGGCGTTTGCTCGGCCTGCCGGTGATCCGGCCCCCCTGCCCCATCTCGCCGACCCGGCTGATCAAGCGCACGGCGGACTCGATCTCACCCTGGAAGTCTGGTTGCTCACGCCGGCCATGCGCGCCAGCGGGCTGCCGCCGACCCGGCTGACTTCCGGCAATTTCAAGGACATCTACTGGACGCTCGCCCAACTCCTCACCCACCACACCAGCAACGGCTGCAACCTGCAGCCGGGTGACCTGCTCGGCAGCGGCACCGTCTCCGGCGAGACGAAGGACGCGCGCGGCTGCCTGCTCGAGCTGACCTGGCGGGGCACGGAACCGTTGCAGCTGCCCAATGGCGAGGAGCGCAAATTTCTCCAGGATGGGGATGAGGTCATCCTGCGCGGCCATGCCGAGCGGCCCGGAATCCGCCGCATCGGCCTGGGCGAGTGTCGGGGCATGGTGCTGCCCGCCGCGTCTTGATCGCGCGCTGGCTCAGTTAGGCTCTGGCCGCGGCGCATCTCAATATTCTGCACCTGTAGCGGCGGTGTATGAACGCCGACGGGGCTGGTGCGGCATTCCCCGGCGGTCATAGACCGCCGCTACAGAAAACTGCGATGCGCCCCTCTGGACGCAGCCTCCTCGCCCCAAGCATAAACTTCCTCATGGCTTGAGCGTGTCTTCAAATGGTTTGTCATTCTGAGCGAAGCGAAGAATCCAGACATTCGCAGTTGGTATCACGTTCGCTGCCTTGGATTCTTCGCTTCGCCCAGAATGACAGGCATTGTTTCTTGGCAATTATGAAGGCGCATCGTTGTTTCATTCCCGACATGAAAACCAACCGAACAATCATCGCCACCCTCGTGCTCGGCTTGACACTCACCGGTTTTGTCCACGCCACCCCTGACCAGACCAAGCTAAAAGCCGAGCTGGCCGCCATGGAGGACGCCTTTTGCGCGATGGCCAAGGAGAAGGGGATTCTCGCCGCCTTTGCGCATTTCGCCGCGCCCGATGTCGCTTTCATCGACACCGATCCGCGCAAATTCCGCGGACCCGCCGCCGTCCAGGAACGCATGGGGCCGGATCGGCCCGGGGTCACCCTCACCTGGTCGGCCCTATTCACCGACGTGTCCGCTGACGGCACCCTGGGCTACAATTACGGCCGTTACGAATCCCGCGCCCCCGGCCCGGACGGCCAGGAGCGCGTCCGCGGCGGATTTTTCCTGACCATCTGGAAACGCCAGCCGGATGGCTCGTGGAAATACGTGATGGACACCGGCGCCCCGGATCGGCCGGCGCCGCCCGTGGCGCCCGCCACAGTCAAGCCGTAGCGGCAGGCGTCCCCGCCTGCCGGGTTTGGGCCAACGTGCATTGGGGCACACGCGGGAGAGCTGCCCCGTACGGACACTCGCGAACGGGCCCCCCACCTTGATTCAAGCCAAAAAAGCTCAGCGGAAACGCGGAGGACACGCCCGCTCGCCTTTGCTCGGAACGGTCTATCGAGGATCGCTTGATAGCCTCCACCTGATTCAATTAGTCAGGCTATCATGCGAACCTCAGTAAGCCTGCCGAATGGGTGACCAATCCTTCTCCGGAATTAAGATTCAACCAAGCAGCCGCGCCTTGATTTTTTGGGCGAAGCCCAGCGCCATGTCGGCGTCGCGCGCGGTCACCGTGAAATGCCCCATCTTGCGGCCGGGCCGCGGCTCCGCCTTGCCGTAGAGGTGCAGGCGCGCCGCGGGCTCCGCCAGCAGCACGTCCCACTTCGGTTCCCCCTTCGCCCAGGCGTCGCCGAGGATGTTGACCATGACGATCGGGGAAAGCAGCCGCGGGTCGCACAGCGGCAAGCCGCAGATGGCGCGCACCTGCTGCTCGAACTGCGAGACGGCGCAGCCGTCGATCGTGTAATGGCCGCTGTTGTGCGTGCGCGGGGCGAGCTCGTTCACGAGCACCCGGCCGTCGCGCGTGACGAACAGCTCGACCCCCATCACCCCGACGAGGCCGATTTTTTCCGCGATCAACCGGGCCATTTTCTCGGCGGCCGCGGTCACCTCCGGCGCGACCCGGGCCGGCACGATGGAGAAGTCGAGGATGTGGTTGGTGTGAATATTTTCCACCAGCGGAAACACGCGGATCGCGGCCTTCGCCGAACGGGCCATCACCACCGAGACCTCGCAGGCAAAATCTATCCACTGCTCGATGACGCAGGCCTGGCCCGTGAAGGCCGCCGCCGCCGCCGCGATGCCGGCCTCGTCGCGCACCCTGACCTGGCCCTTGCCGTCATAGCCGAAATCCGCCGTCTTCACCACGCAGGGCAGCCCGACCGACCGGAGGCCGGCCGCCACGTCGCCGCCGGCGGCGACCTCGGCAAACTGCGCGTGCGAAAAGCCGTTTTGCTTCAGCCAGTTTTTTTCCCGCGAACGGTTCTGGCAGGTCTCGAGCACGCTCCAGTGCGGATGCAGCTGGGTGAGGCCCTCGATCGCCCGCAGCGGCGCGGCCGGCACATTCTCAAACTCGTAGGTGACGACGGCGCATTCCCGCGCGAAGGCCGTGAGCGCGGCGAGATCGTCGTAGCTTGCATTGACTTCGCGGTGCGCCACCGCCCCGGCCGGACAGTTGGCCTGCGGCTCGTAGATATGCACCCGGTAGCCGAGCCGCGTCGCGGCCTGGGCGAGCATGCGGCCGAGCTGGCCGCCGCCGAGCACGCCAATGGTTTTGCCGGGAGGAATCATCTGGAAACCACTAATCCACACTCCTGAGCACTAATAAACCAAATCCTTTCCCAATGCAGTGAGTCATTAGTGGCCATTATTGTGGTTTACCGATAGAAGTGGCAACTGGGACTGAATTGGTCGGGCGAGTCGTCCCCGACGAGCCGCCCGGCTCATCCGGAGGATGTCAAACCAGCGCCCGGCGCTGGACGCCCTACCCGCGAATAGGTCACTGCTATCGGTAATCCTCAAGCGCGGGTTAAACAATCAGGGCCGTTTCGCTTTCAGCACTCTGGCCGTCTGCGTCCTGCGGAATTTTTGCCAGGCCCGCTTGGTCTGGACATCGCTTTGCGCCAGCAGCGAGGCGGCGAAGAGCGCGGCGTTGATCGCGCCGGGCTTGCCGATGGCGAAGGTCGCGACCGGCACCCCGCCGGGCATCTGGGCGATCGAGAGGAGCGAGTCGAGGCCGTGCAATGTCTTCGATTCCACCGGCACGCCGAGCACGGGGAGTGTGGTGAGCGAAGCCGTCATGCCCGGCAGGTGGGCGGCGCCGCCGGCGCCGGCAATGATGAGCTTCAGGCCGCGGCGCTCCGCCGTCTCGGCGTAATTGACCATCAGCTTGGGCGTGCGGTGGGCACTGACGATCCGCTTTTCGAACGGTATACCCAACGCCGTGAGGGTCGCGGCGGCGTGCTGCATGGTCTCCCAGTCCGAGGAGCTGCCCATGATGATTCCGACCAGAGGTGATGAAGCCATAAGCTTTAGGCGGTAAGCTGTAAGCCCGGAGCGCCCGAGTCCAGCAAACGAAAAAGGCAGGGCCGATGCCCTGCCTCTGCCAAGGCTTACCGCCTGTTGCTTACGGCTCTGTCATAGCAGAGACGTGCCCTTCGGGACGCGGACGATGGTGGTGCCGGCGATCTTGTCGTGCCACGATTGTTTCTCGTTGTCGAAGGCGACCCAGATAAACCCGAGGCCAGCGACAGCGAGCGACAGGAACGCGCTCAGGCCGCGTACGACGGCGACACTCCAGTCCACCGGCCGGTCATCGAGCCGCACCACCTTGAGCCCGCAGATGATGCCGCCAATGGTCGTGCCCTTGGTCGCCCACAGGACGACACAATAGACGGCAAACCAGAAGGGAAAAATCCCGCCGAAGCCGTCCCAGATCCGGTGCATCATGCCGAACACAATGCCCACCATGACGGCATCCAGCACTGAGGCGCCCAGGCGGGGCCAGAAACCGACCCGTTCCGAAGTACTGGCAGAAATGACCGGCGGCAGGGCGGCGAGGGCCGCGACGGGCGCGACCTCACCCAGCACCGGCGGCACGGCGGCAGCCGCTCCGCTGCTCACCGGGGGTTTGGCCGGGGGAGCCGGCCGGCTGCTCTTATAGGAAAGCAGGAGGGTGTAGACGACGACCCCGAGGCCCAGTACGCCGAGCAGCTTGTAGACGATGAACCCGAGAATCGGCACCGTATAGAGCCCCAGCACGATCGCCCCACCGATCAGCACGGCAAAGACCGGCTGCGCCAGCGGACCGTCCCCAAACAGTTTGGTGATGCGGCGGCCGAGCCATGCCAGCATGACCACTTTCCCGAAGATCGCGGCAAAGAAGAGCCCCAGGGAGAAAAGCGGGATCAGGACCACGCCGATGACGATGGCGAGCGTCAGCACCAGGAGGAGATAGGCCACCGGGGTCAGCAACAGGGTCAGCAAAGCAGCCAAAATGGATTTGCCGGGCCGCTCTTCGAGGGTCTGGACACATTTGTTCACCCCGGCCGGCGCCACCAGGGCCAGAAGGGCATAAAAACCCAGGCAAGTCAGGGCGATCCACCACGCCCACATCAGGTTCTCCCCAAAGGCCAGGGGGCGGGCGTAGAGAAAGCACTGCGCAAACCAGGCGTGCAGTCCGTCGAGGTTAAAGTGATGACCGCCGATCGCGACGTTCTGCACCTCACCATGCACCACGGCTTTCGGATCACGCGTCAGGGCGCCACCGATGCAGACAACATTGCCATCGACGATGGCGTCGGGCCCGAGCTCAACGTTGCCGAGCACGGCGACGACTTCGCCCTTAACATGCGTGTTGACGTAATTACTGCCGAGCACCGCCACGGCGGCGGCGCCGACAGTGCCACCGGTCACCCGGGTGTTTCCAATGACGGAGACGACCGCGTCGCCGACATTGCCCGACGACGTGGATGAGCCGATGATCGAAACCACAGCTTCACTGACTTCGCCAGCCGATGTGGATGAGCCAAAAATGGAGACCACCGCGTCGGCCTTCTCGCCGGCAGCCAGGGTGCTGTTCTGGAAAACACTGACCCGCTGATTCTCGCGTTTTGAATCGTAACCGATGGTGGGGAAGTGACGGTTTTTCTTTCCCTTTATGCTTGGCTTTTCCGGCCCGGCCGGGACCTTTTCGTCGGCCCCGAGTTCGCGCAACTGGGCGTCAGTTTTCCCAACCTCGGTAGGTGCCGGAGTGTCCGCTGTGGGCGGAGCGGTCACGGCCGGTTGCTCCCCAACCGTCGCCGTGACTGCAGGCTGACTGGCTGCCGGCGGGGCCGCCACCTTGTCATCTGTCACCGCGGGAGTCGGCGGGGCGGGCGGTGTTTCCTGTGCGCGCAGCCCCGGCACCAGTGCAAGGGCAAAGGCCAGCCAGAGGGCAATAAGGGTGAAAGTCGGCTTGGATTTCATGGATGTAAAGGGGTCAATTATTACGGTAAAGCGTACGGTAAGCGGCGGCGCTCAGACCGAAGAAGGTGGCATAAAGCGCTGCGATCAGGGCCAGGCCGCCATAGAGCCAGAGCGACGGAATGGTACTGAGCTGGCTGGCGCCGAGATCCACCACCCACGCCACCGCGTGGTAGAGTCGGATGAAGAAGCTGAGCCGGGCGCCGGCTTGCGCGGCGAGGGCGCTGGTGTCCACGCCATTAAACATGAGATAAAAGCCGGTCACGAATGCGCCCGAGATCCCGGTGGCCAGGGCCAAAAAGGTCGCCCGGATTGCCGCCGGCCAGTAACTCCAGGACTTGTGATACCACGGAATCATGGCCTGGTGCTCAAGCGCGGCCCTGACCCGCGACTCCAGCGAGCGGGGCGCGCGGCGGACGGGGAGACCGCGCAGTTCACGGTGGATGAATCTCTCAAGCTCTTCCGGGGTCATGGGGGTCATGGGTGCTCCTTAGTTTTCAAATTGTTCATGGGTGCGGCCGCTGCGCACCAGGATTTTGGCGAGGGCCTCGCGGCCGCGGAGGATGTCGGTCTTGACCTTGCTGAGCGAAACACGGGTTTTCCGGGCGATAGCCTCGTAAGGCAGATCCTCAAAATGGTAGAGCACCAGCGGGACGCGCTGGTGTTCGGGCAATTTTTCCAGGGCGCGCTCGAGCCACTCGCGGCGCTCGGATGAATCGACGGCGGAGAAAAACGTGTCGGGCGCGGCAAACTCCACCTCTTTCTCCCCGCCCGCGTCATCCCGGTGCACCAGATCGGAGAAAAAACTCCAGCGCTTCTTGTAGCGCTGGATGTGGTTGATCGAAAGATTGGTCGCGACGGTCTTCAGCCAGCCGCCGGCGGAAGGACTGAAGCGCAGGTTTTCGAAGCGTTCGTGCGCCTTGATGAAAACTTCCTGGGAAATATCCTCCGCCTGCGTCTCATTGCCAATGAGCCGCACCGCGGTGGAGTAGACCATGTCCTGGTAGTTGTGCATGAACGTAGTGAAGTCGAGCGGGGGCGTCATCCCCTGGATTGGAGCTTGCACTGGGGGATCTTCATTCACGCTAAGAACACGGCGGTCGCAGCAAAGTTACAGAATCCTCCTGCCACGCAAACCGCGAACCGCCAAGCCCATTAGCCCATCGGCTAGCAGTCTGGTTATGTCATGCCCGCGTCCCTTGAATCTGGCTCTTGGGTAGGGGCCGTTGCCCCTACCGGCTAAAGCCCCTGATTAGCCGGTGTTTTGCTCCATTTGGGCTACCGGGCCGGCCTTGCCAAATGTCCGCCCGGGACAAAACTCCCCGCCAACGATTCCCATGTCTGCTTTCCTTCCCTCCGACCCGCAAATTGAAACCGCCGTCCGCGCCAAGGGCGAACAGCTCTTCGCCCTCATGGACCAGCAACCGCCGCCGGCGCTGTTCTCCAAAAAGGGGGCCTACGCCCGCCTCATGGAATGGTCGATGAAGGACCCGGTGTTCAAGACCCAGCTTTTCCGCTTCGTCGACGTCCTCCCCTCTCTCAACAGCTCCGCCGAAATTGTCCGCCATCTCCAGGAATATCTCGGCGACAAAGCCGTCGAGCTCAACCCCGCGCTCAAGGCCGGCCTGGCCGTGTCCTCCTTCGCCCCCGCCCTCGTCGCCACGCCCGTCAAGGCGCAGATCGTCGACATGGCCGGCCAGTTCGTTGCCGGGGAGACCGGCGAGGACCTCCTCAAACAGATCAGGAAAAACGTCAAAGCCGGCCTCGCCACCACCATCGACCTCCTCGGCGAAGCGGTCGTCAACGAGGCCGAGGCCGACGTGTTCCTCCAGCGCAACATCGAGATTCTCGACTCCGTCTCGAAATATTTCGCGAAGGAACCCGCGCCGTGCTTCAGCGATGTCGGGACCAAGGGCCCGCTCCCGCGCCTCAATCTCTCCGTCAAGATCTCGGCGCTCACCCCGGACGTGCATCCGGCCGACCCGGAGAACTCCATCGCCGCGCTCAAGCAGCGCCTGCGCCCCATCCTCCGCCGCGCCGCCGGGGTCGGCGCGCTGATCAACTTAGACAAGGTGAGCGACAAGCTGAAGGACCTCACCCTCCAGCTCTTCCAGTCCATCTTCGAGGAACCCGAGTTCGCGCAGAAGCCCGCCATCGGCATCGCGCTGCAGGCCTACCTCCGCGATTGCGAGGCCGACCTCCGCGACCTCATCGCCTGGGCGCGCAAAAACAACCGCCCGCTGTCCGTCCGCCTCGTCAAGGGCGCCTACTGGGATTACGAGACCATCATCGCCCAGCAGCGCGACTGGCCGATCCCCGTCTGGCAGAAGAAACCCGAGTCCGATGCCAACTACGAGAAGCTCACGGTCCTCCTCCTCGAGAACATCGACCTCATCACGCCGAACTTCGCCTCGCACAACGTCCGCTCCGTCGCCCACGCGATCGCGCAGGCCGAGCGCCTCGGCATCGACCCGAAGGCCTACGAATTCCAGGCACTCTACGGCATGGCCGACGAGCTAAAGTTGTCCCTTCTCCAGATGGGTCATCGGGTCCGCGAATACTGCGCCATCGGCGAACTGCTCCCCGGCATGGCCTATCTGGTCCGCCGCCTGCTCGAGAACACGTCCAACGAGGGTTTCCTCCGCATCAAAAACATGGGCGAGGCGACCAAGGAGCAGCTCCTCGGCAATCCCGTCAACGCCATCGCCACCGCGCCCGAGCCGCTGGCGCGCAAGCCTCTGTCTGGAGGCGCGGCGACCTCGCCGCGCACCGGCGGCGGGGTCGCCGCCGCTCCATTATTTAGGAACGCCGCCAATACCGACTTCACCATCGCCGCCCACCGCGAGCAGCAGCGGGTCGCCCTCAAAAATTACGAGGAGACAAAAATCGGCAAAAAGTGGCCGTGCATCATCAACGGCAGGAAAATCACCGATCGTCCCTACCTGCCGTCCGTCAATCCGGCGCGCCCCGCGCAGATCGTGGGCTACTGGGCCAAGGGCAACGTGCAGGACGCCGAGGACGCCGTGGCCGCTTCCGTCGCCTACTTTCCGAAATGGCGCGCCACGCCGGTGCAGGATCGCGCCGCGATCCTTCTCCGCGCCGCCGACCTCATGGAGTCGCGCCGCTATGAGATCAACTCGCTCCTCATCCTCGAGGCGGGCAAACCTTGGGTCGAGGCCGACGGCGACCTCTCCGAGGCGATCGACTTCCTCCGCTTCTACGCGATTGAAATGGTCAAGCTCGCCAAGCCCGTCGTCACGCAGGCCGTGCCGGGTGAACGCTGCACGTCAATGTGGACCCCCCGCGGCGTTGGGGTCGCCGTGGCCCCGTGGAATTTTCCCCTCGCCATCCTCACCGGCCTGACTGTCGCGCCGCTCGTCGCCGGCAATTGCGTGATCATCAAGCCCGCGCGCCAGACCTCAATCATCGGCGCCCTGTTGATGGAAGTCATGATGGAAGCGGGCACCCCGGCCGGCGCCCTGCACTTCCTCCCCTGCTCCGGGGCCGACGCCGGCGCGCACCTCGTGGCTCACCCGCAGATCGACTTCATTGCGTTCTCCGGGTCGCGCTCCGTCGGCTGCGGCATCTGGGAGGAAGCCGGCAAGACCCGCCCCGGCCAGCTCAACCTCAAGAAGGTCGTCTGCGAGATGGGCGGCAAGAACGCGCTCATCATCGACAACGACGCCGACCTCGATGAGGCGATTCCGGCCGCGCTCTACAGCGCCTTCGGCTACGCGGGCCAGAAATGCTCGGCTTTGTCACGCCTCATCGTACTCGAGGGCGTCTACGACAAATTCGTCGAGCGCTTCCTCGCCGCCTGTCCGAGTTTGCCGGTCGGCGATCCTGCGCAGCCCGGCACGATCGTCAACCCCGTCATTGATGACGCCGCGCAGAAATCCATCCTCGGCTACATCGAAGCCGGCAAGCAGGAGTGCAAACTCGCCTGGCAGGCCAAACTCGCCCCCGAGCTGATTGCCAGCGGCGGCTATTATGTGCCCCCGGCGGTCTTCACCGGCTGCAAGGTGGAGCACACGATCGTGCGCGAGGAAATCTTCGGCCCGGTGCTGGCCATCATGAAGGCCCGGGACCTCGACGAAGCCTTCGCCCTGGTGAATGCCTCCGACTACGCGCTCACCGCCGGCATTTTCTCCCGCAGTCCGCGCGCCCTCGAACGGGCCCAGCAGGAAATTTTCACCGGCAACCTTTATCTCAACCGCGGTTGCACCGGCGCCATTGTGGAGCGCCACCCCTTCGGCGGCTTCAAGATGTCCGGCGGCGGCACCAAGGCCGGCGGCAAGGAATACCTGGAAAACTTCCTGTTCCCGCGTTCAGTCGCCGAAAATGTGCTGCGCCGTGGGTTCACTCCCCCCGAAGAGGACTGATTCCCGATTTCAACTCGCCTACCCGTTGTTCCAAGACAAGGAAACCTGGGCTCAATCTTGCGGCCCGGCCGGCTGGCCCCCGTCCGCTGCCGGCCGCAGCAATATCGCCGCCGCCTTCGTCCGGTCGAAGGCCCCCTCCCACATCGCCACCACCACCATGGCCACGGCGTTGCCGCAGAGATTGGTCAGCGCCCGGGCTTCCGACATGAAGCGGTCCACCCCGATGAGGAGCGCCAACCCCGCAAGGGGAATATGACTCACCGCGCCCAGCGTGGCCGCGAGCGTGATGAATCCACTCCCCGTGACACCCGCGGCCCCCTTTGAGGTCAGCAGCAGCACCCCCAGAATCGTCAGCTGCTGCGTCAGCGTCAGCGGCGTGTTGGTCGCCTGCGCGACAAAGATGGCGGCCATCGTCAGGTAGATGGACGTGCCGTCGAGGTTGAAGGAGTAGCCCGCCGGCAGGACGATGCCGACCACCGGCCGGGCGCAGCCCACCTCCTCCATGCGCTGCATCATGCGCGGCAGCACACTCTCCGACGACGACGTGCCCAGCACAATCAGCAGCTCCTCCTTGATATAGACGAGCAGCCGGAAAATGCTGAAGCCATGCAGGCGCGCAATCAGCCCGAGCACGACGAACACGAACAGCGCGCAAGTAATGTAGACACAGAGCATCAACTTGCCGAGCGAGAGCAGCGAACCCAGGCCATACTTGCCAATGGTGAATGCCATCGCGCCGAACGCGGCCAGGGGCGCGACCTTCGTCACCATGCTGACAATGCCGAAGAAGGCCCGGGCGACATCATGCAACAAATTCATCACCGGCCGGGCGTGATCGCCCAATCCGGCCAGCGCCAAGCCGAACAGGAGCGAGATGAGCAGCACCTGCAGGATTTCACCATTGGCGAACGCACCGACAAAAGTGTCGGGAATCATGTGCAGCAGAAAATCCACCGTGGAGCTGTGCTGCGCCGCGGTGGTGTATGGCGCGACCGCCTTGGTATCGAGCGAGGCCACATCGGCATTGATCCCGACGCCCGGCTGGATCCAGTTGACGACCACCAGTCCGATGATAAGCGCGAGGGTCGAGACAACCTCAAAATACAGCAGGGCCTTCAGCCCGACCCGGCCGATTTTCTTCAGGTCGCCCATGCCCGCGATGCCGGTGACCACGGTCGTGAAGATGATCGGGGCGATCAGCAGTTTGATCAGCTTGATGAAGGCGTCACCCAGCGGCTTCATCGCCGCTCCCCACTCCGGCTCCGTGTAACCCAGCAGTACGCCCAGCACGATGGCCACCAGCACCTGGACATAAAGATGACGGAAGATCTTCATGCGCGGTGGCCCGGCAGGTCAGGTTCGATTTGTAGGAGCCTGCTTGCAGGCGATTCAGAGTGTAAACCGGCGGCGTGCGTCACCCCATCGCCCGCCAGCAGGCTCCTGCAGAATGAGGCAAATTTATCTGGCATAAGCCTAATGCCCCGCGCCCGCCTGATGCTCCTGGATGTATTCCTGCTTGAGGCCGAGCTGCTCGGGGGCGTGCAAGACCAGCATCTTCATGCGAATGTCGGCTGGGACGTTGGCGGTGGTGAGTTTCGACACCCCGATCATCAGCCCGAGGGCGAGGGGTACGGTCCAGATGGCCGGCTGCTCACACAGGATGCGGAGCAGCGGGTTGGTTTTCCAAAAGGCGGCCAAGTCCACGAGTTTGAGGTCGCTCAGATTGATGATGGTGGTGCAAGCCAGAGCCGCGAGCCCGCCGCCGAGCATGCCGGTGGCCGCACCCTGCATCGTCATGCCGCGCCACCAGATGCTCATGAACAGCAGCGGAAAATAACTGGCGGCCGCGATGGCAAAGGCCTGGCCGACCATGAAGTTGATCTGCAGTTGCTCGACCTGCGATCCGAGCCCGATGGCCACGGCCCCAATCACCACCGCCGCAATCTTGAACGCTAGCATCCGCTCCGCCGCCGAGGACTTCGGCCGGAGCATGCGGCCATAAACATCATGCGCCAAGGCACCGGTCATGGATACCAGCAGTCCGCTGAAGGTGCTCATGAAGGCGGCAAACGCCCCGGCGCAGGTGATACCGCTGAGAATACTGCCCCAGACGCCGCCGTGCTGGTTCAGCACGCGCGGCAACTCGAGCACGACCTTGTCGGTGCCCTTGGCGCCGGTGGCCGCATAGAGTTCCGGCAGAAGATCCCGGCCCAGCACCCCGAAGATGGGCGGAAAAACGTAGAAGACGCCGATGAGGATCATCACCCACATGGTGGTTTTCTTCGCGGCGACGCCGTTGGGATTCGTGTAGAAGCGCACCAAAATATGCGGCAGCCCCGCCGTGCCGCAGACGAGGGCGATGATGAGCGAATAGGTGTACAGCAGGGAATAGGGCCGCGCCTGCTCCGCCGTGAGCCCGGCCGTCTTGGCCGCCTTGGTGGTCAGCGGACCGAACGGGGAAACCCACGCGGCGTCGGCCGGCGCTTTTTCCCCGAGCGGCTTGCGCTCGACCGTCTGGTGGAGGGAAATTTCCGGCTGCGCCCGTTTTTCCATCCGGCCATCATTGGCTCCGACGTGGAGGCCATAAAAACCATAGACCGACATCAGCACGAACACCGGCACGCAGATCGCGAAGAGCTTGATCCAGTACTGCACCGCCTGGACCAGCGTGATGCCCTTCATGCCGCCGAGGGCGACGTTGAGCGTGATGACCGCGCCAACCAGCACCACCCCCACCCAGTAGGGCAGCCCGGGAAAAATATAGGCGAGCGTGGTGCCCGCGCCTTTCATTTGCGGCATGGTGTAGAAAAATCCGATGAACAGCACGAAGCAGACGGCGATCTTGCGGAAGACCGGCGAATCGTAGCGGCCCTCGGCAAAGTCCGGGATCGTGTAGGCGCCGAACCGGCGCAGCGGACCGGCGATGAACAGCAGCAGGAACAGATAGCCGCAGGCGTAACACACCGGGTACCACAGCGCGTCGTAGCCGCTCGACATCACCATGCCGGCCACACCCATGAAGGAGGCGGCGGAAAGATATTCGCCGGAAATCGCCGAGGCGTTCCAGCCGACCGACACCGAGCGGCCGGCGACAAAAAAATCGCTCGCCGTCTTCGACGTGCGGGCCGAGCGAAAGCCCATCCAGATGGTCACGGCCACGGTGACAAAGGAGAAGGCGAAGATCCACGGGTCCACGCCTTCAAACAGGGCGAGGGGCAGAGCGCGGGAGTTCATTTGCGCTCCTCCGGGCGCCCGGCCTGCACCGACGCGACCTCATCATTTTCCAACCAGATCGAACGACGGATGAAATACCACGAGATGCCCCACACCGCCGGAAAAAACAGTACGCCCAGAATCAGCCAGCTCAGCGTGAAGCCGGCGACCCGGGTGGCCATGAGCTGCGGCGCACAATAGTTGGCGATGGGCAGTCCGAGCAGGACAACGAGAAACGCGGCCGCACAGGCCACGGACAGTTTCAACTGGCGGCGCATCAGCGTGTGCAGAAACTCTTCGCTGTGCACGCGGTCCTGGGGTGACGGAGGCGGGGGCATCGGGCAGCAAGATGCCGATGGGACGGCCGCAGGCAACAGGGATTTTGGCCGGCAGACCTGCAGGTAGGGCGTCCTCTCCGAGCGCGCCGCATCGCGTCGCCAGTACCACGGCCTCGGCGGCGAAGGGACTCGCCGCCCAACCACCAACCCGATGCCTCAGTAATACAGAA
>JANMVS010000281.1:0-2827 GCA_031392885.1 Verrucomicrobiota bacterium | reverse complement strand
TGCTTCCGGAACATAATTAGCCTGTCCCTTATTCCAGCCCGCTCTTTCTCTTTCTCGTTCTCTTTCTCGTTCTCTCGGTCGGACCGATCCCGATCAAACCCGAGGGGACATAATCAGCCTGTCCCTTATTCCGTATGATGGACCACTGGTAGGGGTAGTTGCCCTCAACGGCCCTCGGTGTGGGTGTGCGAAAGGCGGTTGGGGGCAACCGCCCCTACCGGTGGAATGCGCCCTACCTGGATGCATCCAGCCTGGATTTAATTTTTCGTGTCTTTCGTGTATTTAGTGGTGCCCTCCATCCTTCCGTGTCTTCCGTGTGTTCCGTGGGCCGAATCGGGGGGCCATATCCTCATCATCGAAGCCGCTCGACGCCGCACCGTGTCTGGCTCAAGCTGGCCCGCAGAGTCTAACCACTCCCGTCCGCGACCAGCTACGTGGTCTCTGACCTTGGCGAATGAAAAAAATCCTGCAGCTCCTTCTGGTTGAAAATAATCCGGCCACCCGCGACGTGATCCTGGCGTTGCTCCCGGAGGCCGGGCCGCTGCGTTTCCGGATCGAGGCGGTACCGCGACTCGCCGCGGCCCTCACCCGGCTGGAAACCACCGGCATTGATCTCATTTTGCTCGACCTGGGACTGCCCGGCAGTCCGGGCCAGTCGGCCCTGGACCAACTGCGGCAAGCGGCCCCGGCGATCCCGGTCATCGGATTGACCGCCACGGATGACCCGCCGCTGGCCACCGCCGCCCTGCGGGCGGGCGCCCAGGATGTCCTCGTGCCCGGCCAGTTCAGCGCCGGGCAACTCGCCCGCGCGGCGCGGCACGCCATCACCCGCCAGAAGGCGGCGGCCACGCCCGGGCTCGGACTGGAACGCCAGATCATTTCCGAACAAAGCTATAAGGGCATTTTGGACAGTATTTCCGATGCGGTGTATATCCAGGATGACACTGGCGCTTTCCTCGATGTGAATCTGGCGGCGGAAAAAATGTACGGTTACACCCGGGAGGAATTCATCGGCCAAACCCCGGCAATGCTGGCGGCGCCGGGGAAGAATGATCTCGCCGCCCTGGGTGTCCGGCTCAAAAAAACCCTGGCGGGCGAGCCGCAAACCTTCGGGTTCTGGGGACGGTGCAAGGACGGCACCATCTTCCCGCAAGAGGTCAGAACCTGTGCCGGTGTTTATTTTGGCGCCCAGGTCATCATTGCGGTTTCCCGCGACCTCACCGAGAGCCAGCGGGCGGCGCAGGCGTTGCAGGAGAGCGAGGAGCGCTACCGCACCCTGGTGGAGTGGTCGCCCGAGCCGGTCATCGTCCACTCCGCCGAGGGGAAAATCATTTACGGCAATCCGGCCGCGCACCAGTTGATCGGGGCCGAACCGACGCAGGAACTTTACGGCCGGCCCCTCTTCGATTTTGTGCACCCGGACTATCATCCCTTCGTGCGCAGCCGGGTGCAACAACTGCTCGCCGGGGGCGGCCCCGGGCCGATGGCCGCGCTGAAATTATGCAAGCTCGATGGCACGATCATCAACGTGGAAGTCCAGGGCCGGATGATCATCTACGACGGGGTCCAGGTGGTCTGCACGGTCATGCGCGACGTGACCGCACACCAAGCGGCGGAACTGGCGTTGCGCGAAAGCGAGCACCAGCTCCGCGAAGCGCACCTCATCGCCGGCATGGGCAGCTACGTGCTGGATATTTCCACCGGGCGGTGGACAAATTCCGCCGAGCTGGACCAGACGTTCGGCATCAACGGCACCTACGAACGCACCGTGGCCGGGTGGGCGGCCCTGGTTCATCCCGACGATCGGGTGATGATGACGGACTACTTCCGCACGGAGGTGCTCGGCCGGGGCCGGATCTTCAACCAGGAATACCGGATCCGCCGCCACGACAACCAGGCCGAACGCTGGGTCCACGGATTGGGCAAGCTGGAATTCGACGCCGCCGGACAGCCCCGCCGGATGCACGGCACGATCCAGGACATCACGGAACGCAAGCAGGCCGAGGCGCAGTTGCAGCATTCCCTGCAGGAACTGCGCACGCTGCACGCCGTCTCGCTCGCGCTGGAACGGCCGGACCTCTCCGGGGACGACCTGCTGACGCACATCGTCCAAACCCTGCCGAACGCCCTGCCCCGGGTGGCCGAGGCCCAGGCCCGGATCGAGCTCGACGGACGCACCTACCGCGCCGGCGCCCCGGGGGTCTGGACGGACAGTCTGGTGGCGCCGGTCACCATCAACAACCGCCCGGCCGGCACCGTGACCGTGGGTTATGTGCGCCGGACCGGCGCGGAATTTTCGGAACACGAGCGGGAATGGGTGGAAAACGTCGCCCGCATGATCGGCCTGGGCCTCAGCGAGCGCGAAGCGCTGGCGACGGTGCGGCGCTTCAACACCGAGTTGGAGGGCAAGGTCGCCCAACGCACGGTCGAACTCGCCGGCCGCAACCGCGAGGTGCAGGCCCTCCTGCAGGCGATCCCCGACCTGGTGATGCGGCTGCGGACCGACGGCACCATTTTGCATTGCCAGGGCGCCCAAGGCTCGTCCGGCCTCGCCCACCTCGCCTGCCCGCCGGACTGCACGCACCACGATTGCGCGATCACCGATCTGCTGGTGCCCTGCCTGCAGCTGGGCCGCCGGACGGTGGCGGAGAACGCCAGTCTCACCGCCGAGACCGAGCTCACCACGCTCCGGGGTCCCGTCGCGGTCGAGCTGCGTACGGCGCCCAGCGGAGCGGAGGAGTTCGTCGTCTTCGCGCGCGACATCACCGCCCGCAAGCGGCTGGATATCGAGATCGCCGCCGTGCTGGAAAAGGAACGCCAGGCCTCC
>JANMVS010000151.1:0-4269 GCA_031392885.1 Verrucomicrobiota bacterium | reverse complement strand
GGCGCGGCCTGCTTCACGACGAGGAAAAGCGAGAACGACGTGATCATGCCGGCCACCCCGCCGATGAGGCAGATGGAGACGGCTTCGATGAGGAACTGCAGCAAAATGCTGCGACGGCGGGCCCCGAGGGCCTTGCGCGTGCCGATCTCCTTCGTCCGCTCCTTCACGCTGACGAAGGTGATGTTCATGATGCCGATGGCGCCGACGAAGAGGGACAGGCCGGTGATGAACAAGCCGGCCAGCGCGATGCCCGATTTCACCGGATCGAGCTGGGCCTTGAACGCCTGCTGTTCGTTGATGGAAAAGTTATCCCGCTCGCCGGGCAATTGCCCGCGCACGCGGCGCATGGCCCCGATGAGTTCCTCCTTGGCTGCGATGAGCTTGGTCTTGTCCCTGGCCTTGACGCGCAGCTCCGCGCCCCGGCGGGTGGTGAAATATTTCTGGAAGGCGCTCAGGGGCAGCACCACCTGATTGTCGAAACTGAACAGTCCGAGAAATTCACCCTGCTTGGCGAACACGCCCACGACCATAAAGGGATGACCCCCGATGATCACTGTCTCGTCGAGCGGAGACCGGTTGGGAAAGAGCGCCTCGGCCACGTCGAAGCCCAGCACGCAGACCTCGCGACCGGCCCCGGCTTCCGTGTCGTTGAACAGGCGGCCCGACTGATACTCGACACTGTTGATCCGCACATAGTCGGCGGTGGTGCCGAGGGTGAAAACATTGCTGACCTTGTTGTCCCCGAATTTCACGGGCGAGCCGCGGCCGACCACCGGCACGGCGATCTCGAGCGCGCTGTTGGAGGTGGCGGCGATGATGCGGTTCAGTTTTTCGGCATCCTGCGGGCGAAGGTTGGGCCGGTTGTTGTAATTCCACCAATCCTCCACCGGGCCCCAGGGCCATTTCTGCACGTAGAGCACGTCCTCGCCGAGCATGGCGAGGCTGTTCTGAAACCCGAGGTCGATGCCGCGAATGGCCGTGCCCATGAGCGTGACCGCCACGATGCCGATGATGACCCCCAGCGCGGTCAGGACGGAACGCATCTTGTTCGCCCGGATCTGGGTGATCGCAATGCGGAAGGACTCGACGAACTCATTATAGAGGCGCTGCATGACGTGGTGGATTTTTGCGTTCAGGTTTTTGATTTTTGATTCCGCCGGGCCATGGTCTTGCGAGAACTCACCATGATTGCCGTCAAGACATCCGCTTCCCGCCAGAGCGGTTCAACTTTTTTGGCGGGCAGCATTCCCTCTTCGATCACCAGTTCCATCCCATAGGCAGATTCAGCGGCCTCCTCCTCAACTATGCCTGGTTTGGAAATGAAATCAGCGGGCGAACGGGCCCGGCAGGCCGCTCTATAATTAGCCCCCACAGATGTGCCCGCCCGACCCAATTGATTGGCGACAATGTTCGCCGACCGGCTGCGCGGCAGCGCTGCGCCCAGACGCAGAACACGCCGGGCGAACAGCTTGGTTTTATCCCTGAGTTCAGTTTCGGTCATAATGAAATCAAAACCCTAAAGCTGGCGCAGGTCGGATTCGATCAGGCCGTCGCGCAGGCGGACGATGCGGCGGGCATGGCGGGCGATATCCTCCTCGTGGGTGACCACGATGATCGTGTTGCCCTGCTCGTAGAGATCCTCGAGCAGCTGCATGATTTCCTCGCCGGTCTTGGAATCGAGGTTGCCGGTCGGTTCGTCGGCGAGAATGATGGCCGGGTTGTTCACGAGCGCGCGGGCGATGGCGACGCGCTGGCGCTGGCCGCCGGAGAGCTCATTCGGCTTGTGGGTCATGCGATCACCGAGCCCGACGTTGCGCAGGGTCTGCGTGGCCCGCTCCCGGCGTTGGGACGGTGAGAAGCCGGCGTAGATGAGGGGCAGTTCCACGTTTTGGAGTGAACTGGAGCGCGGCAGCAGGTTGAAGGTCTGAAAGACGAAGCCGATCTCGCGGTTGCGGATGTCCGCGAGCTCGTCGTCGCTCATGGTCGAGACGTCCTTGCCGGTGAAATGGTATTTGCCGCTCGTCGGCGTATCGAGGCAGCCGAGCATGTTCATCATCGTGGATTTGCCGCTGCCGGACGGGCCCATGATGGCAAGGTATTCGTTGCGCCGGACGGTGAGGGCGACCCCGCACAATGCGTGCACCACTTCCTCGCCCATTTTATAGAGCTTGGTGACGTTTTCGATCTCGATCACAATCGGACCGGGCTCGCGGTAGCCCCGTTTGATGGGAGCGCGGGCCCGTTCGATCGGCGCGGGACTGGTGGACGCGGGGGAGGAACTCATGGTGGATGGGGGGGTGGAGCCGCGGCGGCGCGAATGGAATCCGCGCCCTACCTGTTACTTGGTTTCCTCTTTCTTGGGTTTCTCCAGCATGACTTTGCTCCCATCCTTGAGCTTGCGGCTGATGGCGGCATAGCTGCCGGAGATGATCTCCTCGCCCGCCTTCACGCCGCTCTTGATTTCAATGGAGGTGTTGTCGGCGATGCCGGTCGTGACCTTGCGCAGCTTCACCAGCTCACCGGTCTTCACGAAGACGACGCGATCGAACTGGTCGCGATTGCGCCGGGCCTCGTCGCGCTCGCTGGCGACCTCGAGGTCGTTGCCGGAACGCTCCTTGGCCTCCTTGGCCTTGGCCGTCTGGAGTTCCTCGGTGGTTTTCCCGCCCGCGGCGCGGACCGTGACGCTCTGGATCGGCACGGCGACGACGTTCTTCACCGTCTGGGTCTCGATATCGACGGTGGCGCTCATGCCGGGCCGGAGCTTGGCGTCCGGGGCCTTGATTTTGATTTTGACGAGGAAATTGGTGACCTCATCCGAGGCCGAGGCCGCGGCGGTCTGCGCTCCGACAGTGATGGCCGAGCTGCTGATTTCGTTCACGACCCCGGTGAATTTACGGCCGGGAAAAGCATCCACGGTCACGATGGTGTTGTCGCCGACCTTGACGTTGATGATGTCGTTTTCGTTCACCTTCACCCGGACCTCCATGTTGTCGAGGTTGGCGAGGCGCATGATTTCCGTGCCCGCGAAGGAGCCGGTGCCCACCACGCGCTCACCGACTTCGCTGCTCAGGGAACTGATGCTGCCCACAACGGGTGAATAGATGGTGGTCTTGGCCAGCGAGTCCCGAGACTGGCTAAGGGAGCCTTCGGTGCGGCGGATTTGGGCGAGGGACGAATCGAAGTCGGCCTTGGCGACGTCCAGATTGGTCTTGGCGGAAGTGTAGTCGGCATCGGAAACGAGATTCTTGCCATAAAGTTCCGCCGATTGCTTGAAGTCATGCTCCGCCTTGGTGAGCCGGGCCTGGCTCAGCACACTGGTGGCTTTGGCGGAGGCGAGCGAGGCTTCCTGCTGCTCGAGCTGGGCCTGGTAGAAGTCAGGTTTGATCCGCACGAGCAGGTCGCCCTTTTTCACGCTCTGGCCTTCAATCACGGGGATCTCGATGAGTTCGCCGGCGACCTCCGGGGAGATCTTGACTTCGACCTCCGGCTGCACCTTGCCGGTGGCGGTCACGAGGTGGGTGATGGTGCGAATCACCGCCTTTTCAATGGTGACCTCCGTCGGTTTTTCTCCGCCCCGTTTGGCAGCTACCACCGCCGCCACGATGACGAGGATTAGCACCACCCCGAGGATGATGAACAGCTTGCGCTGGGATTTCTTTTTCTGGGGCACGACCGGGGCCGGCGTGGTGGAGGGAGACGTGGGAGCAGACATGATATTCAGTAGGTTTTGGTCAAATTGGATGGAAAAGGAGCGGGATGGCCAGCGCTTTAGTCAGTGCCCGGAATCAGCCCCCCGATAAAAACCAAAGGGCTGCGTGCGGACCCTTCTGCAACCCAAGTGATAACAACATAGGGGGGCAAGGCAGCTGCGGTGGGGTTGCGGGAACAGCCACAACCCGGATGCTGGCCTTTTCCGTGTCAAACCGCCCGCGGGCAGGGACGAAACGGGAATGACGGCCGGGCGGGCGGGGCATGGCGTCAAAACACCCGATTCCCGCCGAAAGTTGCAGCCAGTTTTGATGAACGGCTGCAGGGCCCAGATGAGTGGTGCCCGTTCAGGTGCCGCGACCAGCGGCCCCCCTCTTCAGCGGGAAGCTTCGTCTGCATTTGCCTAGCAGCCTGTCGGACTTCTCCCTCGCAGATATTTTGAAAATACTCTGAACAAAAGCGGTGCGCGATACTCTATCCGGTATGGCTGCACGTTTTATCAATCTGGACCGGCAGACGCCGATGTTTCTGCCCTGTGATTTGCGCGATTGGGTGCCCGGT
>JANMVS010000142.1:0-3486 GCA_031392885.1 Verrucomicrobiota bacterium | reverse complement strand
TGTCGACGGCCACCCAGTCGGTGGGTTGGAGGCGGGCGCGGGCCTCGGCCAGCGGCAGTAGTTTTCGGGCGTCGCGGCGCTCGCCGAACTCGACGCGCTGGCGCTCTTGTTTCGCTTGAAGCGCGGCGGTGAAAGTGGGCTTGTTCTCGGGGCTGAGCAGTTGCGCGACGACGCCGATGACGCGCGAGGCGTCAAGCACATGGACGACGGGCTCCTCGTAGTGCTGGGCGATCTTGATGGCCGTGTGCGCCGCGGACGTGGTGGCGCCGCCGATGAGCAGGGGCAGCTTGAGTTCGAGCCGCTGCATCTCTTTCGCGACATGCACCATTTCATCGAGCGATGGGGTAATGAGGCCGGAGAGACCGATGACGTCGGCGCCCTTCTCCTTGGCGGCGGCGAGGATCTTCTCACACGACACCATGACCCCGAGATCGATCACCTCGTAATTATTGCAGGCCAGAACGACCCCGACGATGTTCTTGCCGATGTCATGCACATCACCCTTGACGGTCGCCATGACGATGCGGCCCTGCGCGCGGGCAGTACCGCCGGAGGCGATAAGCAGTTTTTTCTCCTCTTCCATGAACGGCTGGAGGTAGGCGACGGCCTTCTTCATCACTCGGGCGGACTTTACGACCTGGGGGATGAACATCTTGCCGGAGCCGAAGAGATCGCCGACGACCCGCATGCCGTCCATCAACGGACCTTCGATGATGAGGAGGGGTTTGCCGTATTTCAGGCGGGCTTCTTCGGTGTCTTGGTCGATGAAGGCATCGATGCCTTTGACGAGCGCGTGGCTCAGGCGTTCTTCGATTGCGCCCTTGCGCCATGCTTGTTCAGCCGCGGGATCGGCAGCGGCCCGCAGGGACTCGGGCCCTCCCGTTTGGGCTTTCAAGGATTCGCCGAGGGTGACCAGTCGCTCGGTGGCGTCGGGGCGGCGGTTGAGGAGGACATCCTCGACGTGCTCGAGGAGCGCCCGATCGATCTCCTCATAAACCTCGAGCATCGACGGGTTGACGATGGCCATGTCCAGGCCGGCCTTGATGGCGTGGTAGAGGAAGGCCGAATGCATGGCCTCGCGGACGACGTTGTTGCCGCGGAAGGCAAAGGAGACATTCGACAGGCCGCCGCTGACCTTGGCGTGGGAAAGGTTGGCCTTGATCCAACGCGTGGCCTCGATGAAATCGACGGCGTAGTTGTTATGCTCCTCGATGCCGGTGCCGACAGTCAGGATGTTCGGGTCGAAGATGATGTCCTCGGGCGGAAAACCCACGACGTCAACGAGCAGGCGGTAGGCCCGGGTGCAGATGCGGATCTTTTCGGCGTAGGAGGAGGCCTGGCCGTTTTCGTCGAAGGCCATGACAACCACCGCGGCGCCGTAGCGCAAAATGGTGCGGGCTTGTTCCAGGAATTTCTCCTCGCCCTCCTTGAGCGAGATGGAATTCACGATGCCTTTGCCCTGAATGCATTTCAGGCCGGTCTCGATGACCTCCCACTTGGAGGAATCGATCATGAAGGGCACCTTCGCCACCTCGGGCTCGCTGCCCAGGAGGTGCAGGAAGCGGTTCATCGCGGCGACGCCGTCGATCAGGCCTTCGTCCATGCAGATATCGATGACGTTGGCGCCGTTATCGACCTGTTGGCGGGCGACGGCGACGGCCGCCTCGAAATTGCCCGCCTTGATGAGTTTGGCGAATTTCGGCGAGCCGGCGACGTTGGCGCGTTCGCCGATCATCAGGAAATTTTTCGGGTCGTGGGTGAACGGGAGCGAGCCCGACAGCGCAAGCTGGGGTGCCAGGATCGTAACCTTGCGCGTGGGTTTGGGCGCCAGGGCTTGGGCAATCGCGGCAATGTGGTCGGGGGTGTTGCCGCAGCAGCCGCCCGCAATGTTGAGCAGGCCGCTCGTGGCGAATTCGCCCAGGTAGCGGCCCATGTCCGCCGGTCCGAGATCAAAACCGGTCGGCGTAAGCGGATTGGGCATGCCGGCGTTCGGGTAGCAGGAGATAAACGTGTCTGATTTTGTCCCCAGTTCCTCGAGGAACGGGCGCATGAGGTCGGGGCCGAGTGAGCAGTTGAGGCCGACCGCGAGGGGTTTGACGTGACGGACGGCGTTCCAGAACGCCTCGACGGTCTGGGCAGAGATCATAGTCTCGCCGCCACGGCCGACGGCGGCCGAAATCATCAGGGGGAGGCGCAACTGGTCCTCGGCAAACACTTCCTCGATGGCGACGAGAGCGGCTTTGGCGTTGAGGGCATCGAAGATGGTCTCGACCAGCAGCAGGTCCACGCCCCCGGCAATGAGCGCGCGTACCTGCCGGCGGTAGTCGGCCTTTACCTGGTCGAAGGTGACGACCCGGAAACCGGCGTCGTCGGCATCCGGTGAAACGGAAAGCGAGACGGTCAGCGGTCCGAGGGCACCCGCAACGTAACGGCGGCGGCCGGTGGCGTTGGCGATGCGGTCGGCCCATTCGCGGCATTGGCGGGCGGAGGTGTAATTGATGTCGCGCGCAAGTTCCGTGAGAAACGGGTTCTCGATCACGGACTGATAGAAGGCGGGGTCTTTGCGGCCGCCTTTTTCCCGGGGGTCCTCGATGAAAAACTCGCTCTGGCCGATGCTGGTGGCCGAAAAGGTATTGGTCTCAATGATATCCGAACCGGCTTCCAGAAAGCGGCGGTGGATGTCGCCAATTTCGACCGGGCAGGTCAGCGAGTAGATATCACCGTTGTTCTTGAGATCCTTCGGGGCGTCTTTGAACCGGGAGCGCCGCACGTCTGATTCAGTGAGATTATAGCTGCGGATGGTTGTCCCCATAGCGCCATCAATGATGGCGATTCGCTCGGCCAGGAGCTGGCGCAGAGCACTTTCGGCGGCGGACATTGGAGGGGAAACAGGCATGAAGTTAAACGTATCGTTACATCAAGATTCGATGATATGAAAAGGCAAGCAAGGCTTTAACCCCGGTGACAACTATGTGCTTATTACTGGATATAAATGAGTAGCAATTGGCAAAGAATGCGGATGGTTTCATCTTGCCCGTGATCGATACAGCGTTTTTGCTGACGGGGTCAGGCGTTCTTTATTAATATCTGAAGCAACAGGGAAGGCCGTGAAATCCGGCCACAGTTGCGCTGCGGTATCGCATCACAAACCCCCATCCCGCCATACGAGCGGGAGCAAAGCCAATCGGGCAACCGGTGAAGGCGAGGGGCGAGGACGCGCCGATGGCGCGCAAATGCCAACTCCCAGAACGCCAAGTTCCAAATCGACCGCGGACATTTGTCCGCCATCGGCCGTTTGGGGTTTGGACTTATGGCCATTGGAATTTTTGCGCGTCTCGTGCCCAAATGCGGAGTCCGAACATCTGCCTTCAGAACTCACCGCGCCGGCGTGCAGTGCGCGTGCCGGCGACAAACCTTCACCGCACCTTTGAAGAGTGGGTGTAGATTGTTCGGTTTTGTAGGTCGGGCTTCATGCCCGACCCGTCG
>JANMVS010000134.1:0-5248 GCA_031392885.1 Verrucomicrobiota bacterium | reverse complement strand
CCGTCCCAGCCGCACGACGATTTCACCGTGCGCAGTCAGGATGAAATCGCCGAGACCGCCAGCGCCACCTCGCGCATCCTCTCCGTCCTCCTCGGCTCCATCGCCAGCGTGTCGCTGCTCGTCGGCGGCATCGGCATTATGAACATCATGCTCGTCTCCGTGACCGAGCGCACCCGCGAGATCGGCATCCGCATGGCCGTCGGCGCGCATGGCAGCGACATCCTGCTCCAGTTCCTGATTGAAAGCATCACGCTCAGTTCGCTCGGCGGCATCATCGGCATCGCCGTCGGCATCACCGCGTCGAAGCTCCTCTCCGTCTTCGCCGAATGGCCCGTGATGATCTCGCCCTCCGCCATCGTCGGAGCCTTCCTCTTCAGCGCCGCCGTCGGGATTTTCTTCGGCTTCTACCCCGCGCGAAAAGCCGCCGCCCTCGATCCCATCGACGCACTGCGTTACGAGTGAATCCGCAATTAAAAGCTGGCCTTCCCGCTTGCTTATCCGCCCAAAGACGGTTGGCTGCGCGTGCGTCGGGCGCTTCTGAACAGCTGTGCGGCACGCTCTGGAGACTTCGGCGGACATGCACCTTCCTACCGCATGCACGGAACGGGTGCAGAGTCGCGGATGGCGGAAGTCCGCCGGTGTCATCAGCGCCGCAATCAGTCTCCACACTTATGAAACCCGCCTCTCCCACCCTGATCCTATCGCTCGTGCTCGCACTGCTCATCTCGCCGGAACATTCCGGCGCGGGGGTGACCCTGATAAGCCGGCAGACGAGCGTCGATGCAACCGCCTCCACCACCATTTCCGATGTGAAGTCGTCCGCGCTCCCGACCACGAATAATTTCGGACCCGCCAGCCTGAATGTTTCCGCCTTGGTATCCGTGAACGGATCCGCGTCATGCACCGCGCAAGTTGCCTCGCAGGTTTCGCTCGACTCCTCGACGGGCGTTTTAGTGGTCAGCGGAAGTGGGATGACTCGCGGCGCGGCGAGCGGTGTGGATGGCTTTGCCATGGCCCACGGGTCCGTGATCGAGTTGTCCTTTGAACTCACCAGCGCCTACAACTACACCGTCACGGGCCATGTCACCTCGAACTTTGCCGGCGCGCCGAGGAGGGCTGGCAATGGGACACAGATCCGGATGTTCAGCACCATCAACGGGAGGGAGGGACTCTTCTTTGACGCCTTCCCCAACGTAATCAATAACACGGGCGGCGACGGCAATTACGATCAGGAGATTGAGCCGGGAGGGAACCAGCTGATTGCGGGCAAATACAGGATCTCGGCGACTCTGGCCAATATGGCCGCGGGTGGCGAAAATGCGTCGGCGTCGATGAGCTTCGACATTACACTTACTCCGGTGGGAGGAACGGAGCCTCCGGTGCCCACGCCGATCGGCTGGACCAATGCGGCCGGTGGCGCCTTTAACACCGCGACAAATTGGAATCCGCAAACCGTCCCAGTGAGCACTAACACAGCTAACTTCGATCTGGCTGCCACTTACACCGTGGACATTGGCACTGCCGCCACAGACCGGCTCGTTATCCAGAATGGCAATGTGACATTTACGAACATGGCTTATACGGTCCGCTCGATCGCATTCGACCCGGCTTCCGTTGTCTTGAATAATGCGAGGCTCACCCTGGCCAGCGGTCAGTTGAATAGTGGGCATGCCTTGATCGGCCAGAGCGCCGCCTCCCGGGTGGATGTGAACTCGAACGCCATCTGGATTAGCACGGGCAGTCTTCAAGTCGGCGGCCCGGGGAATGGCTTTCTGGCGATTGCCGCCGGCGGCACGGTGATCAGTGCCGAGGCTCGGATCGGCACTGGCATCGGCGGCGGCGATGTGTCCCTCGGTGGAACCAACGCTTCGTGGCAGACCGGCAATTGCGCAGTGGGCTTCGACGGTCCGGGCACGCTGACGATTGACCGCGGCGCCTTGGTTGAGAGCGGTGATTCCTTTGTGGGGCGTAATCCCGGCTCCACGGGACACGTTATCGTCCAGGACTCGGATGCAAATGGCAATGCCGCGCTGTGGGATTTGAGCAGTCATGTTCTGATCGTTGGCAGAGACGGCCAGGGCGATGTCAAAATTTTGACTGGCGGTCTCGTCTTTGCGGAGAAGCTGATCATAGGACAGCACGGCACTGGAACCGGCTCGATGACCGTCAGCGGAATGAGCAGTGGCGCGAATCCCACATCGTCCGGGATCCTTCTTATCGATGACGCGATCATCGATGGTACTTTGCGGATCGAAAATGGAGGCGTTTTCACTCAGCTCGGGCACGATTTCCTGGTCGGCTTTGCTTTCGATGGCGAGGCGACGGTGCGCGGTTTTGCACCGGGCGGCGCCTTTCAGTCCCGGGTGCAAGACGTGCGCGATCTCACGGTGGGCGCGGATGCGAATGGGAAGCTAACCATTGATCAGGGAGGAAAGGCCGATAGTCAGAAGGGGGTTATCGCCGCGAACCCAGGCACGGTGAGTAACGTGCTGGTGCAAGGCAGCGGCAACAATAGTCCATCGAAATGGACGCTGACGGACGAGTTAACCGTCGGCGGCGGTGGCCGTGGCAGCCTGCAAATCAAAGATGGCGCTCAAGTGAGCGGCACAAGCTCCGTGATTGCGCGTGGGTTTGGATCGGTCGGGAGCGAGATCGTTGTCGAAGGTGCTGATACTAACAACGCTCCCTCAAGTCTTACCCTCAGTGGCGGTCTCACCGTGGGCAGCGCCGGCGTTGTCGCATTGCTGGAGGTCAAAGATGGCGCGGTGGTGAACACGGGGTTGGTCCAGGTCGGTGAAAAGACCGATTCCCAAGGCGCGGTGCTGGTGCGTGGCCGCCGATCGGACGCCGTCGCCTCCACGCTGGTGGCGAGCCGTGGCATGGTCGTCGGCGGAGAGGGCAGTGGAGAGATGAGCGTCGATGCCGGGGGGAAAGTTTCCGTCAGCGGCGGCAATCTGGTGATGGGAGGCCCGAGAAATTCCCCCAGTGCCATCACCATCGGTGGGCGCGACCCGCGAAGCAGCTTCGGCGCGGCGGTGACCGTCGCGGGCAACCTCATCCTAGGATCGCAAGCGGATTCGACTAACATCGTCACCATCCGCGAAGACGGGGTTCTCTCATGCACTGAGGCGACGATCGGTTCGGTCGGCCCTTCCCTGTCAAAACTGCTGGTGGGCACAGCGAATGGCACTGGCGCGCCTGCGGAATTCAGAACGACCGGGGATCTCAGCGTTGGCCAGGGCTCTGCGGGAGTGGGCTTCGTGGTTCTATCCAACGGCGGGATCGTAACTGCCGGCGGATCCGTGGTGGTGAATATTGTCGGCATCATCTCGGGCAATGGCACCCTGGCGGTGCCGGCTTCGAGACGGATCGTGAACGGCGGCCGGATCCAGCCTGGCTTGTCGCCAGGGCTGCTGACCTTCAATGGAGACTTCGAGCAATCCGCGACGGGAGTTTTGGAGATGCAAATTACCGGCACGACCCCGGGGACCGCGCACGATCAACTCATAGTAAATGGGAATGCGTCACTGGGTGGAAAGTTAGTGCTGAAATTCGCCGGCGGTTTTGGGCCAAGGCAGGGCGATCAATTTAAGTTGCTCGAGATCGCAGGCGCGATGACCGGGGATTTCACGGAGGTGGCGGTGGAAGGACTGAAAGCGGGATTCCAATACACTGCCGAATCGAACGGCATCGGGCAGATCGTTGTCACCGCGCTCACCGATGGAGTTCCGCTGCCGGCCAGGGGAATTTTCCGCGGCGTGCTGCAGGGTGATCCGCCGGGGCACGAGACCTCGGGTTTCTTTACCATTCAGGTTACGGCGCGGGGCCGGTTCACCGCCGGCTTCGTCTTCGGCGGACAGAGTTTCGCGACCAGCGGTAAGTTCGGTGCGACGGGAAAGGTGGCAAAAACGATTCCACGCAAGGGCCGCTCTGCACTAACGATCAACCTCGAACTGGATAAGGGCGACACAGTCCCGCTGATCAAGGGCACGATCCTCGATGGAACGCAAAGCGTGATCTTCTCCGCTGAACGCGAGAACGCTTTCACCGGGAAAAATCCGGCGCCGCAGGCCGGGAAATACACTATGCTACTGCCAAGTGACCCCGCAGTGAGTGACGCGCCCAAAGCGAGTGGCATTGGCACCGTGGTGATCGACAAGTTGGGCGCGATTCGGTTCGCAGGCAGGCTCGCCGATGGCAAGCTCCTGAGCCAGGGAACGGTGCTTTCGACTACAGGCAAATGGCCGCTCTACGTGTTGCTTTACAACAAACGGGGAGCCCTGTCCGGAGAGCTGAACTTCCGCGACCGGACGGGAAGTGATTTCGACGGACCGCTGCAATGGGCGCGGCCGGAAACGGCGGCCAATCAATTTCTAACTGCCGGATTTGTAGCAACCCTGCCCGCCATCGGCTCCAAGTATGTGAAGGTGCCTGCCCGTCCGGCTGTTCTCGACCTGCCCAACGGAGCGACCGCGACCTTGAGCGACACGGATCTTACTCCGGCTTTGACGAAGCACCTGATGCTCATTCCGCCGAAAAAATTCGCCGTGCTCGATCCGGGCGCGGACAAGTTTGCACTCAGCGCAACGAAAGCCAGCGGATTGCTGTCCGCCCGCTTTACCCACCCGAAGACCGGTCGATCGACCAAGGTGCATGGCGTTGTCTTTCAAAAGCAAAACTTCGGCACCGGCTTTTTCCTCCGCCCAGGCACGATCGGTTCGTTTGAAATCCAGGCGCTTCCGTAACGTCCGCAGGTTGCCTTCATCGGAAGAAGGACGAGGAGGGACAGGTCAATAGTCGCCGTGCTGCTCGTCGGCGGCATCATCGGCATCGCGGTCGGCATCACCGCGTCGAAGCTCCTCGCCATCTTCGCCGAATGGCCCGTGATGATCTCGCCCTCAGCCATCGTCGGAGTCTTCCTTTTCAGCGCCGCCGTCGGGATTTTCTTCGGCTTCTATCCCGCTCAGCGCGGACGGTAGTTTTCAACCACGCGGGTGAAATACGGGCGCACCTTTTTCCCGCCGCGCTCGATCCACGATTCCACGATCTCGCCCTGCCGCTCGCTCCGGTCGCGCACGCGCCGCCGATCGAGATCGCCGCGATCAAAGCTGACCAGCAGCAGCGTCGCGCCTTCCTGTTCTTTCGGCGGAAACCAGAATTCATACATCAGCGCGCGGCTGCCGAAGAGATGCGCGCCGGTCGTTTCCGGGACGGCATCGCGCGGGTGCGAATGGTAGAACGCGGCTTC
>JANMVS010000114.1:0-8401 GCA_031392885.1 Verrucomicrobiota bacterium | reverse complement strand
CCAGGTGATTTTTGAAGACAAGCACCTCATCGTCCTGAACAAGGCGGCGGGGATGGTGGTTCATCCCGGCATCGGCACGGGTGAGGATACGCTGGTCCATGCGCTGCTCGCGCATTGCGCCGGCCAGTTGAGCGGCATCGGCGGTGTCGAGCGCCCGGGGATTGTGCACCGCCTCGACAAGGAAACTTCCGGCCTGATCGTCGTGGCGAAGAACGACCCGGCCCACCGCGCCCTGGCCGACCAATTCGCTTCCCGGACGATGCGGAAGGAATACATGACCCTGGTCTCAGGCGTGCCCAAGAAGGACAACGGGAGCATCGATCGCAGCATCAGCCGCCATCCCGTGCACCGCTATCGCATGACGACGGGGGAGGGGGGCCGGCCTTCGCGGACCGACTGGACGGTGGAGAAGAAATTTGCCGAGAAGGCGGCGTTGCTCCGCTGTCGGATTCACACCGGCCGCACGCACCAGATCCGGGTCCATCTCAAATCACTCGGCCATCCCGTGCTGGGGGACGCCACCTACGGCTGGAAACAGGATCCGGCCCTGCCGGTGCCGGCGCGGGTCATGTTGCATGCCGAACATCTGGTTTTCACGCATCCGGTGAGCGGCAAGAGCATGGATCTGACCGCGCCGCTGCCGAAGGATTTCAAGCAGATGCTGACGGCCCTGCGGAAACTGTAGCCGCTACAGGGTCTGCAACGCCTCGACCGCGATCCCCCAGCGGAGATTATGCAGCGAGTGGTGGAAGCGGTCCACCAGGGCGTAATCGGCCACGGCCAGCATGGTAACGAGAGCGGCGGGGAGAATGTCGGCGCGAGCCGCCGGCATGCCGGGAACGGCCTTGCGCTGCGCGAGAGTGAGCGGGGCCAGCTCTTCCAACAGATGCGCGAGGGTGTCGATGCCGATGATGGCCGGGGTGTCTTCCAAGGACAGTCCGTGCAAAGCTCCCTTGAGGGCCCGAACCGTGCTCATGCTGCCGCCGGTGAAGACCGCCGCGGGGGCGACCACGGGAAAACGAAAACCGCTGCGCTTGAGTTCATCCCGGACATGCACGGCGAGGGCGGTGGTTTCAGCGATCACCAGGGGGGCACTCACCGCCGGAAGGAAACGCTCGGTCATGCGCACGCAGCCGAGCTGCAAGCTGATCGCCTGCTTGATCTGCCGGGCCTGGAAAAGCAGGCATTCGAGGCTGCCTCCCCCGAGATCGAACACATAGAAATCCTGCAACGAGGCCAGGGCCGGGTCGCAGGTCAGGCCCCGCCCGATGAAGTTCGCCTCTTCATCGCCGGTCAGGATGCGGATCGCGTGGCCCGTGGCCGCCCGCACCCGGGCGCAAAAATCCTGGCCATTGCCGGCATCGCGCACCGCGCTCGTGGCGACCAGGATCATGGGGGCGGGGGCAAAAGGGGCCGCCGCCTTGAGTAATTCCTGAATGGCGGCCAGGCCGCGGGCCATACCCTCTTCGCTCAGGCGCGGCGCGGTCTGGCTGATGCCGGCACTGATCCGGGTTTCGATGGTTTTGCTCATCAGGGCCTGCACCTTCCCCGCGCTGCCGCGTTCCGCCACGAGCACCTTGAGGGAGTTGCTGCCGATATCGATGACGGCGACGCAGGGAGAATTAGCAGCCATGGATTTCACGGATAGACACGGATAACCAAGACATTTCCGCTAGCCCGGATATCCCGAGCAGCCGTGAATGCGGAAAAAGTTTTGGCAGAGGGTGTGGTTTCGGTTGCGAGCAGGGGGTGAAATATCCGGGCTAGGCGTCATTCTGAGCGAAGCGAAGCATCCAGTCGTTGCGCGCACCAAGCCTGGATCCTTCGCTTTGCTCAGGATGACAGGGGGCGTGAAATTATCCGTAATCATCCGTGAAATCCGTGGTTAAAAAACGTCCCAGTCATGGCATGAAATCCTTCGGCGCGATCAGCACGACAAATTCGCCCTTCAGGCTCATTTTCGTGAGGCGGGCCTCCACCTCACCGGCGGGACCGGTCAGGAAGGTCTCATGAATTTTTGTGACCTCCTTGGCGATGCAGATGACGCGGTCGGGGCCGAGTACGCTGACGATTTCCGCGGCGAACTTGTCGATGCGGTGGCAACTCTCATACAGCGCCAGCGTGTAGGCAAAGTCGCGGTGCTTTTCCAGAAAGGCCGTGCGCGCAGCCGTCTTGGGCGGCAGGAAGCCGGCGTACAGGAATCCGTTGGTGGGCAACCCGGCGGCGGAGAGGACCGCGATCAGGGCGCAGGAGCCCGGCACCGGGATGACCGGCAGATTGCGGCGGCGGCAGGCCCGCACGAGGCGAAAACCGGGATCGCTCAGCCCCGGGGTGCCGGCGTCGCTGACCACGGCGACGGATTTGCCGAGGGCGATGAGTTCGGCGAGCTTCTCGGCCGCTTCCGTTTCGTTGTGGTCGTGGTAGGGGACCAGTTCGCGGTGCAGGCCGAGGCGGGTGAGCATCGCCCCGGTGGTGCGGGTATCCTCGCAGGCCACGAGGTCCACGGTGCCGAGAATGGCGCGGGCCCGTTCGGTCAGGTCGGCGAGATTGCCGATGGGGGTGGCGACGACGTACAGATGGCCCGGGAGCGGGGTCAGCGAGGAGTTGGCGGCGGGCGTAGTCATGACGTCGCCGAGGAGGGGCACCGGGGGCGCTTACTTACCCATGCCCGGAATGCGGCCTTCCCATTCGGCGGGACGGCTCCAGGGAATCGAGGAGTCCTGCTTGGGCGGCACGCAACCGGAGAGTCCAGCCAGCACGAGACTCGCCAGCAAAAAGACAAAAAGGGTTTTGCGAAAGTTGGGCATGTATTAATGGGTGAATACGACTAAATCTCCGTTCTGCAACTGTCCTTTCAAAGGACGGGAAGCGGGGGGGCGGGCGAAAACCGGTGAAAGGCTGCCTCCGGGGAACCGGCGGCCGGGTGAAGGTTCCCCGGCCGAAGCCGTTAGGTTAAGTCCGCCACAGGTACGTCGAATCGTACCAGGGCTTGCGGGCCAATTTCGCCACTTTGCTGCCCGGGTTGGCGGCCAGGTGTTCCAGCACTTTGAATACGGTCTCGGTCTGGTCGGGCTGGCCAAGTTGGGCGGCAAGGGATTCGGCCGTAAAGGCGGTGCCGGCCCCGGCGCGCAGGGCGGCAGCGATCTCGAGTTTGAGCGTGATGACACTGCCCGCCGCCTGCTTGCCGGCCTCGACGCCGGGCTGGTGGTACGCGTTGATCCCCACGAGGGAAGCGTACAGGCCGACGGCGCGCTCGTAGAGGGCGATGAGCAGGCCGATCGTCTTGGGCGAAACCTCATTGATCGTGATCGTGATCGAGTGGCGGTTGCTTTCGCTCAGCGCCGCGCGCGTGCCGAGCAGGAAGCCTTGCAGGAAATCGCCGCTGGTGACGCCGGGCTCCACCTCGAGCGACTGATCCGCCGCCCGGTCTTTGAGCACCTCGATAAAGGTGAGGAAGAAATTCGGCACCCCATCGCGGAGCTGCTGCACGTAGGCGTGCTGGTCGGTCGAGCCCTTGTTGCCATAGACGGCGATGCCTTGGTTGACGACGTTGCCGGCGAGGTCGCGTTCCTTGCCGAGCGATTCCATGACGAGTTGCTGCAGGTAGCGGGAAAAAAGCAGCAGGCGGTCCTTGTAGGGGAGGACGACCATGTCCTTGGCGCCGCGGCCGTCGGTGGCCCAATACCACATGAGGGCGAGCAATGCGGCGGGGTTTTCGTGCAAAGATTTCTTGCGCGTTAGCCCGTCCATCGCGGCGGCGCCGGCCAGCAGCTGGTCGATCTTAATGCCTTGCAGAGCGGCGGGGAGCAGACCCACGACGCCCATCTCCGAGGTGCGGCCGCCGACCCAGTCCCACATGGGGAAGCGGGCCAGCCAGCCTTCTTTCAGCGCGACTTGGTCGAGTTTGGAGCCCTCGCCGGTGACGGCGATGAAATGTTTGGGGTAGTCGAGTCCGGCGGCCTGGAAGGCCGCCTGGGCCTCCAGCATGCCATTGCGGGTCTCGGCGGTGCCGCCCGATTTGGAAATGACGACGACGAGGGTCTGCGGCAGGCGGCGGCCGAGTTGTGTCAGGACGTAGTCCATGCCGTCGGGGTCGGTGTTGTCGAAGAACGAAACCCCCAGCTTGTCCCGGCCGCCCTTGAGCCGGCCGAGGGCATGGCTGATAAATTGGGGGCCGAGGGCGGACCCGCCGATGCCGATGACAAGGACTTCCTTGAATTTGCCCGCGGAGCACGAGATCTCTCCTTGATGCACCTTGGCGGTGAAAGTTCGGATGGCGGCAAGGGTGGCGCTGATGGCGGTGCGCAGTTCCGGCGTTGGCGCGAGTTCAGGAGCGCGGAGCCAGTAGTGGCCGACCATGCGTTTTTCGTCGGGATTGGCGATGGCCCCGGCCTCGAGCGCGGCCATGTCGGCGAATGCTTTTTGGAGTTTCGGCTCCATGGCCGGCAGGAAATCATCCGGAAAAGGCATGCGGCTGATGTCCAGCGACAGGCCCAGCTTGGGGTGGGTGGAGTAAAGCGACTTGAAGCGGTTCCAGGTCATAGGCGGTAATCAGTAGCGGCGGACGAGGGTGGGAGCTAGCTCGAAAACGACGGGGCGTGATGGCGCAGGTGGGGCCCATCACTCCTGAGAGATTAAAGACTGATTGGATAAGCGGATGGCGATTTTTATGACCAACCACCTCGTTTTACCGCAAGCGAGGGTGGGATGAACTTCGATTCTCTGACGACAATACTGCCCGCTTGGGCCCTCCAGGAAGTGACGCTGCGCCGCGCACAGCCCGCCGGGATTACCGCGGCGTGTGCGGCGTTAGATTGCGAGCATTACCTCCGGGCGCCACAAATTACAAAGCCAGACCCTATGGACTCGGCCCAGGCCAATCTGCCTGTGCTGACCCGGCCGGCAAGCGGACAAAACGGGCGGTCTTGTTCTTGCGAAAGCATCCAGCTTCAGATGTATCAAACGCCCTGCATGCCATCTCCGCACGAACTGCCCATCTATGAACTTGAAGACCGCCTGATCGCGGCCGTGCGGGCACAGGGTCGGTTGATTGTCCAAGCACCCACCGGCTCGGGCAAGTCAACACAGGTGCCACAAATGCTGCTCAACCACGGCCTGCTCGGCGCTGGCGAGGTGGTCGTGCTCCAGCCGCGCCGGCTGGCGGCGCGCATGCTGGCCAAACGCGTGGCCGAAGAGGTCGGCACCAAGCTGGGTGATGTGGTCGGCTACCAAATCCGGCTGGATTCCCGGGTGTCGAAGGCGACCCGCATCCGCTTCGTAACCGAAGGCATTTTGCTCCGCCAGATGTCCTTTGACCAGTCGCTGCGGGGCATCAGCGCGATCATCTTCGACGAATTCCACGAACGGCATCTCTACGGCGACATCTCTCTCGCCCGGGCGGTACAGATCCAGCAAACGATCCGGCCCGATCTGAAGATCATCGTCATGTCGGCCACGCTGGACGCGGCGATGCTGAAGACCTACCTCGCGCCGTGCGATGTTCTCACTTCCCAAGGGCGGACTTTTCCGGTCGTGATTGAGTATCTGCCCAAGACGGTCGACTTCGAACATGATCCGGTCTGGGTCGTGGCCACCCGGGAATGCGAGCGCCTCGCCGCGTCGAGCACGGGCGACATTCTCGTCTTCATGCCCGGTGCGTTTGAAATCAGCCGGACGGTGCAGGACGTGCAGGGTTCGCACGCGTTGCGCGGCTTCCTTTGTTATCCGTTGCATGGCGAGTTGCCGCCCGAACAGCAGGACCGCGCCGTCGCCCGCTACGACACCCGCAAGATCATTGTCTCGACCAATGTGGCGGAGACCTCCCTGACGATCGATGGCGTGATGGCGGTCGTGGATTGCGGTCTGGCCCGGGTGGCCCGCTATGATCCGCATCGGGGAATCAATACGCTGCTCATTGAAAAGATCAGCGTGGCCTCCTCCGACCAGCGGGCCGGGCGGGCCGGACGCACGGCGCCGGGCGTGTGTGTGCGGCTGTGGACGGAGCGGGAGCATGCCCAGCGGCCGTTGCAGGAGCTGCCCGAGGTCAAGCGGCTCGACCTCGCCGAGGTGGTGCTGACGCTCAAGGCGGCGGAGATCGACGACATCGCCAATTTCCCCTGGTTGGAGAAGCCGGAGCCCAAGGCGCTGGAGCGGGCGGAGGGTTTGCTGGAAGATCTTGGCGCGGTAGGGCGAGTCGTCCCCGACGAGCCGGAAACGGTCGGCGGGCCCAGCAGTCCCGCCCTACCTGTGAAATTCACCCGCATCACCGAAACCGGCCGGCGCATGCTGCGCTTCCCGCTGCACCCGCGCTATGCCCGGATGTTCTTGGCGGCGCAGGATTACGGCTGCGTGCGCTCGGTCGCACTCATGGCGGCACTGACGCAGGGGCGGAATTTTCTCCTGCGCAACGTGGACAAGCGCACCGCCGAGGCGCGCGAAGAACTCTTCGGCGAGGAACATGAGTCGGATTTCTTCCTGCTGATGCGGGCGTGGCGCTATGCCGACAAGGCCGGCTACAATCAGGACGCTTGTCGGCGGCTCGGCATCCACGTCCAAGGGGTCCGGCAGGTGGGCCCGCTGTTTCAGCAGTTCCTCGAAATCGCGCAAGCCGAGGGGCTCGATGTGGCCGAAAAGCGCCTCGATGGCGTTGCCGTGCGCAAATGCGTGCTGGTCGGGTTCAGTGATCATCTGGCCCGGCGGCTCGATGGCGGCACGCTGCGCTGTGAGCTCGTGCACAAGCGCCGCGGGGTGCTGGCGCGCGAGAGTTGCATCGACCAGGCCCCGCTGCTCGTCGCCGCTGAAATCACCGAAATCGAAAGTCGCGGCGAAGTGAACGTGCTGCTCAATCTCTGCACCGCGATCGAGGAGGCCTGGCTGAAGGAAATTTTCCCGGCCGATTTTCAGGATGCCGGCGGGGTGCTCTACGACGAGCACGCCAAGCGGGTACTCGCACGCAAGGAGCGGCGTTTCCGCGATCTTGTTCTGGAATCCAAACAGACCGCCGAGGAACCGCCGGAAGGCGAAGCCGCCGTGCTGCTCGCCCGCGAGGTCACAGCCGGACGCATTGTGCTGACGGAGTGGGATGAGGCCGTGGAGCAATGGATCATCCGCGTGAATTGCCTCGCCAAGTGGTGGCCGGAGTTGGAGGTCAACCCAATCACGGCGGCCGATCGGGCAACCCTGATCGAGCAGATCTGCTACGGCAGCTACGGCGCCAGGGAACTGAAGGACAAGCCGGTCATGCCCGTCCTGCGCGACTGGTTGCTCGCTGCACAACTCGCCGTCCTCGACGACTACCTGCCCGAACGGCTCGTCATGGCCAACGGCCGCAAGGCGCGACTGACGTACCCCAAGGATGGCCCGCCCGTGCTGAGTGCGCGCATCCAGGAACTCTACGGTATCACTGCAAAGTTCACCCTCGGCCACGGCCGGGTGCCGGTGAAGATCGAGGTGCTCGCGCCCAACCAGCGCCCCATCCAGGTGACGGATGATCTGAGCAACTTTTGGCGGGAGCAGTATCCCAAGATCAAGACGGAGCTTTCGCGCAGGTATCCCAGACACGAATGGAGGTAGTGCGGCATCCACCTTCGCCCAAGCCTTCAGCCGTCGCCAAGCCTATGGCTGACGAGACGGTGGACAGGTGAGTGGCGGTAGGCCTTTTCAAAACGGGCTGATGAGCGGAATGGAGGAACGTCCGTTGCGACGGTAAATTTTGAAATCAAGATCAAGGGTCCAGATCTCCGATTCAGGATGCAGCTCATTCATGCGGACAAGGCAGGCATCGGCAAAAGACATGGGCAGATCGGCATAGCGGGCGAGGAGGCTGCGAAGGGCGGCTTGCTCACGATTGAAATCAAAGGCGACGCGAAAGAAACCGCTTTCAGCCATGAGGAGAAGGTCGTTGGGGTCACGGTGCTGACGCTTGAGCAAGAAACAGGCTTCGGTGAGCACGGCATCACAGGTCAACAGCGGCAGGGGGGCGCTGCGCAGGGCTTCAACCACCCAGGCGTGGTCCTTTTCGGCTTCCTCCAAGAGGGCGATGAGCGGCCCGGTATCAACGAGCCAAATTTTCACCGGCCAAATCCTTCCATGTATTTGGGATTGGTGGAGAGATCGCCCGGCCCGCCCTTGTATTTGCCGATCAAATGCTTCACCAGGTCATAAGCGCTGGGTGCGGCAGTTTCTTTGGGCCCCACTCCATACGCGCGGAGTGCCTTGCGCACCAATTGACCTTGGGAAATTTTGCCCTTTTTAGCTGCGGTCCGCAAAGCGGTGCGCTCAGCCTTGGACAGGCGGATGGAAAGGGTTTCAACGTGCATAAGAGGCAAGCAAGACATTTGCTGACATGAAGCAAGACAGTATAGCTTCCGGGTGATCCCCGGCAATTTCTGGCGGAACCAGC
>JANMVS010000106.1:0-5475 GCA_031392885.1 Verrucomicrobiota bacterium | reverse complement strand
GTGTGAAATATCCGGGCTAGGCAGTTCGGCCGCGGGCGGGCGAGGATTCAACTGACCTTCGCGGGGACATTTTAAAGGCCGCGATCGTGCGCTCGAAGACCTCCTCCGGGGTGCCGTGCGCGGGGATGGTCACCAGCAGGCCGCGGTGCCGGTAGTATCTGATCAGCGGTTGGGAGTTCTTGGTGTAATGGCCCGAGAGCAGGCGGATGGAGTCGATGCGGTCATCCGTGAGCTGCACCAAGGGAGTCTGACAATCATCACAGCTGTCCGCGGTCCGGGGCGGCCGGTATTTGACGTGATAGAAGCGCTGGCAGGTGGGACAGATGCGGCGACCCAAGAGGCGCGGTACGATCAAGGGGGTGGCCAGATCGTAGAGCACAACGGCATCGAGTGCGAGGTCGTGGGATTCCAGCAACAGGTCAAGGGCCTTGGCCTGCGTCACGGTGCGCGGGAAACCGTCGAGAATGAAACCGCCGACGCAGGTCAGGCAGCGGAGGCGCGCGCTGACGACCTCGAGCAGGGTGTCGTCCGGCACGGTGTCACCGCGCCGCGTGTAGTTCAGCGCGGTACTCATCCCCGGACCGGCGGGGCAGGGGCAGTTTGGTTGGGCCTGGCGGAAGATGGCGCCGGCGGAAAGGTAGCACGCGCCAAAGGCGGCATCGAGCAATCCGGCCTGGGTGCCTTTGCCGATCCCGGGCGGGCCGAGCAGGACGAGGCGGCGGGGCTGCGCTGGCTGGACGGGGGGAGTGCGGCAGACAGCGGCGCCACCTTGCAACCAAGCGGTGCGATCACGCGATACGTTCATGGCGGGGACGAGTGGGTACCAGTATGCTCTCCGGGCTGGCCGGCGGCACGGCGCTCCTTGCCAAAAGCTGCGCATGACTTGCCCTGTTTTCCGCCGGGCGGGGGCTCAGGTGTCGTAGAACGTGCGCAGTTCGCCGTCCGTATGGCGCAGGCGCAACGCCAGGGCCCGGGCGAGGCGCGCAAAGATTTTCACCCCCACCAGGGGTTGGGCGCGTGACTTCTCATCGAATCGGGCGCGGGAGATGACGAATAAATCCACCGCGGTCGTGGCCACGGCGTTGGCCGAGCGGACGCCGCGATCGAGAAAAGCGACCTCACCGAAAAAATTCCCGCGGCCGAATGACGCCAGATTGTGATAGGTGCCACCCCCGAGGGGCAACACGATGCGGACCACGCCGCGGCGGATGAGATAAAGTTCGTCCGCGGTCTCGCCGCTCTGGAAGATGGGCTGACCGGCGGCAAACGACCGGGCCTCGGTGCACGCGGCGAGGGTGGCCAGGGTCTGATCCGCCGTGAACTCCCGGCAGAGGTCGAATTCCACCAGTTCGAGGGCGGCTTCTCCGTAGGGGTGGGTCGAGCCCAGTTCCGCCAGGATCTGGTCTTCCGCCCATTGGAGCGCGTCGTCGAGGGTCTCGAATTTGCGCACGCCGGTCTTCCCTTTCAGCACTCCGACCTGGGCAAAATAATCCTGCAGCTCGCGCCGGGGGGGCAGCCGGCTGAAGAGCAGACAGCCGCCCCGTTCCGTCAGCGTGCGCTCGAATTGCTCGAATAAATGCGCGGCGGTGTAATCCATCGACTGCACCCGGCGCAGGTCGAGGATGAGGCGGCGGCAATGCTTCAGGTCGGGCTCGAGTTCGGTGCGCAGCTGGTCGGTGGTGCCGAAGAACAAGCTGCCCTGCAGTTCGCACACCACGGTTTGCGCGCCGTGCTGTTCCAGCTGGGCCTGGGCCGCCGGCACGCGGTGCTGGGTGGAGGAAATCTGGGCGCCCGTGACCTTGCGCCGGATGACCGAGCCATGGATCTGTTCGCGGATGAACAGCAGCATGGCCAGACCCACGCCGGCGCCCGAGGCGGCCATCAGGTTGGACGTTACCGCCACGATCACCACCGTGGCGATGACCGCGAAGTCCAGCATCGTGGATTTTTGCCGCAACAACTGGAAGCTGCCCCAGTCGAACATGCGGACCGCGACCACGATTAAAATGCCCGCGAGGGCCGCGACCGGCACCCACGCGATCCAGTTGCCGAGCACGAGGGCCGCCACGAGCACGAAGCCACCCTCGAGCATGCCGGCCAGCCGGGTGCGTCCGCCGCTTTCCACGCTAACCAGGGTCGCACCCATGGTGCCGGCGCCGGGCATGCCTCCGACCAGCGCGGAGACCAGGTTGCCGGCCCCCTGGCCGATGAGCGTGCGGTTCGAGTCATGCCGGCTGCGCGTCAGCGAATCGACCACCACGCAGGTTTTCAGGGTGTCGACGGAGAGCAGCACGGACAGGGTGAGCGCGGGCACCACGAGCAGGCGCAGGTCGGCAAAGTGCAGGCCGGCGAGCGCCGGCCACACCTGGGTCAGGCCCGCGAAAATCCCGCCGTCGCCGCTGCCCACCGGCCCGATGATGAGTTTGTTATGGGTCAGCTGGAGCAGCTCCGGGCGGAACCAGGCGACGCTGAAATAGGCGAGCAGGCCGGCGAGCAGGCCGAGAATGGTGGCCGGGACGGCCCGGGTTAGTTTGGGACCCAGCAGCACGCCCGCGATGGTTACCCCGCCCACGATGATCGCCGGCCCCTGCCACAGGTCCGGCGACCGGATGTTGGCGGCGGACACGCCGAGAAACTTCGGCAGTTGGCTGATAAAAATCAAACTGCCCACGGCGCTCAGGTAACCCGAGACCACCGGATAGGGGATGTATTTGATGAGTCGCCCGCCCCCGGCGAGGCCGTAGAGCAGTTGCAGGCCGCCGGACATAAGGGCCAGCAGCAGCAGCAAAGCGATGATGTGTTCGGGGGTCATCGAGCCACCCGGACTGGCGAGCAACCCCCCCGCGAGCGACGCGAGCACAGCCCCGGCGGGCGCACACGGCGCCGAGATCAGCCGCGGAGCTCCGCCGAGGGCGGTGGCCACCAGACCCAAAATGATCGCGCCCACGATGCCCGTGCGCACGCCGTGGCCGACAAACTCCGGGCCCAGCACGGTGTAGACGGCGACCCCGTAAGCGATCGACGAGGGCAGCGCGACCAGCATGGCGGCAAAGCCGCCCCAGATTTCACTGGCAAGGCCGGAGCGCGGCGCGGAGGGGGCAGCGGTGGGCGGGGTGCTCAATACGAGTGGGGGCGTACGATCATTCGAATGCCTTTGATAACGCTGAGCCAGCGGCGGCGGCAACAAAGAAGACTGCCAGCCTGCCCCAAACTGGAACGAGAAAAGCCGGTCCGTCTTCAATCTGATGACTCAGCCATGAACTCCTAGTGCGCCGCTTCACCTGCATCTCACGGAGCTGCGAAATCCCGAACACGCACACGACGAACATCGGGACAAAAAGCACGCCGATGATCCAAGCCGCGATGAAGGAGGCGCCTCGTTGTTTATCGCTGCCAATGGTGGCGAGCGTGGCGACAAATCCGAACGGCAGACCCACAACCGCACTGCTAATCCACGTTGCCCGCATTATTTCATCCTCTTGTCGAACCGCCCACTGGGCGAGACCCTATCAGGGCGGTCCCTCCTCAGAGTTCGGCCTCCAGCCGTTTCACCATGGTTTTCAAAATTTGCACGCGGGCGAATTTCTTGTCGTTGCCAGCCACCAGCGTCCACGGGGCGAACGCCGTGCTGGTGCGGGCAACCATGTCATCGACGGCGACCGCGTAGGCGGGCCATTGCTCGCGATTGCGCCAGTCCTCCTCGGTGATCTTGTATTGTTTGTAGTTGATGCGCTGCCGCTCCTGGAACCGCCGCAGCTGTTCCCGCGGACTGATGTGCACCCAGAATTTATTCACGATGATGCCATGATCAGCCATCTGTTCCTCGAAGTCGACAATCTCGCCGTACGCCCGGCCCCAGTCGGCCGCGGGGGCAAAGCCCTCGACGCGTTCGACCAGGACGCGGCCATACCACGAGCGGTCGAAAATCGTGAAAGCCCCGGCGCGCGGCAGGTGCCGCCAGAACCGCCACAGGTAGTGCTGCACCCGTTCCTCGTCGGTGGGCGCGGCGATGCCGACCACCCGGTAGAGCCGCGGATCCATCGCCTGCGTGACCCGCCGGATCGCGCTGCCCTTGCCGGCGGCGTCCCAGCCCTCGAAGGCCAGGACCATCGAGCGCTTCTTTTCGCGCGCCGCCCAGGCGAGCTTGCTCAACTTCGTCTGCTGCGTCTCGAGGGCCTTCACATACTCGGCGTCGGACAGGCGCTGCGTGAGATCAACCTGGCCGAGCAGGGAGCCGGTCTTTTTCCGCGGCAGTTGGGCCGGAGTGAGGAGGGGGAGGGTGGTTTTGACCGCGGACTTGGCGGTGGCTTCCGCGAGTCGGCGTGATAGCTCGGCGAGCAGGATTTTGCCGACGGCCAGTTCCCGGTAACGGCGATCGGTCGCTTCAATCACATGCCATGGGACGGCGTCGGTGTGGGTGTGACGGAGGGCGCGATCGGAGACCTTGGTGAACCGGTCATAGAGCTTGTAGTGTTTCCAGTCGTCCGGGGCGAGCCGGCCTTCCTGCTCGAGTTTGTTGAGACGCTTTTTTTGCACCGCTTTCGGCAGGTGCAACCACAGCTTCACGATCAGGGCTCCGTCCGCGGCGAGCATCTTTTCAAAGGCGACGATCCGGTCGAGCGCGCCGTCGAATTGGCGGCCCTTGGTTTTACCGAAGACCCGGCGGATGATCGGCTCCGAGTACCAGGAGCCAAAGAAGATCCCGACGCGCCCGCGGCCGGGCAAGGCGCGCCAGAACCGCCAGTAGCTCGGCCGCTCCCGTTCCTCGTCGCTCGGATCCCAGAAGGCGTGCGTCGCCACGCCGCGCGGGTCGAGCCACTCGTTGAGCCGGTGCACCAGCTCGCCCTTGCCGGCACCATCGGCACCGGAGACGATGATGATGACGGGGAATTTCTGGTTACGCAGGGCTAAATGCGCACTGAGCAGACGGGCACGCAGCTTGGGCAGCGCGGCGTCGTATTTGTTTTGGGTGAGGGTGTGACCCAGTTCGGCGGCGGCGAGCATAAGGGAGGCTAGCCCGCATTTTTCACCCGCGCCACGCTATTTTGGCGGTGCGCGCCGACTCTCAGCCCGCGCGTGTCCGGGGCTTGGTCGGTCATGCGGGCTGAAACAACCCCGACTTGTCGGGGTTGTCTTAGCCCGGATATCCCGAGCAGCCGTGAATGCGGAAAAAAAATTGGCACAGGGTGTGGTTTCGGTTGCGAGCAGAGTGTGAAATATCCGGGCTAGGTTGGGGTGGCGGGTGACGGCGCGGCTGACGTCGGAAGAATAGGCCGGAGGGCGGCCAGACTGCGAGCATTGACCTCGGCGAGCGCCCCTTCGCCGTCGATGGCCTGCAGCAGGCCGGCCTGCTGGTAATAGGCGATGAGCGGTTCGGTTTGCCCGTGGAAAGTAACCAGTCGGGCGCGCACCGTACGGGGATTGTCATCGGCCCGCTGGTAGAGTTCACCGCCGCAGGAATCGCAGACGCCGGGT
>JANMVS010000089.1:0-4629 GCA_031392885.1 Verrucomicrobiota bacterium | reverse complement strand
TCGAGATTGTCCGCGGACTCCGTCGCGAACACAGCGGATCCGGCGGCGAAGCCGATGACGATCAGGAGGGCCAGTCTGTAGCGGCGCTCGATGAGCGCCGGACGGCGGTCATAGACCGCCGCTACAGGGGACGCGGCGGCGGCAGACGCCAGACAGGGCAGGAAGAGTAGGTTCATGTCGAGAGGGGCAGAAAAAGGGGCGATCCGGTTGGATCGCCCCCGGCAAATCATGAGGAATTCAGCTAAGGACCGGCGCGCGGTTAATGGAATTTGTTGAACTTGTATTCAACAGACAGCGTGAAGGCGCGGCCGCGCGGGTCGGCGATACGGGGCTCCCAACTGCTGCCGGCACCGGTGTCGGTGTCGTAGGCGATGCTGAAAGGTGGATCCTGGTTCAGCAGGTTCTTGATGCCCGCGATGACGGTCAGATCCTTGTTCCAGCGGTAGGTCAGGCTGGCGTTGTAGGTGATGTATTCACCGACCTTCGGGTTGTAGTCCGGGGCGAAGGGCAGGAAGGCGCCGTTGAGGATACCGGGCGGCGCGTAGTCCATGTAGCCGGCGCGCCAGAGCTGACTGACGCGACCGCTCCACTTGCCCTTGTTGAAGTTCAACGCCGCGGTGTATTTCCACTTCAGGCCGATATCGCTGGAGCGGGTGAAGCGGCCGATCTCGCTGGCCCCGAAGGGGGCGCTCGCGATCAGGCGGGACTTCTTCTCGAGCAGCTCAGTGACGTTGATGTCGCCAATCAGCTTGCCGCCCCAGACATTGATTTCACCGCGGCCGGTGAATTCGACTCCCTGGGTATCGGTCTCACCGGCGTTGATCCAACGGGTATCGATCGAGGTGATGGGGGTGCCGGAGCCGCCGGAGCGGATGATGGCATCAGGGAACAGCGCAGCATTGGCCAGGATCGTCGAAGCGCCCAGCGTCTGGATGGTGCCGGTGCGGTTGACGGACCACCAGTCCATGCCGAAGCTGATGTGCTTGTTGGGCGAAAAGACGAACCCAACGGATTTCAGCTTGGCCTCCTCGGGCTGCAGGTCGGGCTTGCCACCATTGAGGGTGACTGCGCTGTTCGGCGGAACAGGCTGGCCGGTGACGGGATCGGTGAGAGTTCCGCCGGCGATGATGGACTCAGTCACCGGATCAAACATCTGCTTGAAGCCCGGCACGCGGAAGCCAGTGCTGTAGGAGCCGCGGATGAGGAGCTTGTCACTCGGGTTGTAGCGCAGGGTGATCTTCGGATTGGTGGTGGCGCCGAAGCCGGTGTATTCATCGCGCCGGGCGGCGGCGTTGAGATCGAGGTTCTTCAGGACCGGGATCTGGACCTCGGCGAAGACCGCCTTGATGGTGCGGCTGAGGGTGCCGGCCGTAGCGAGGGCATTGTCAAAGGGCGGATTGAAGATCAGCGAGTCGGCGGTGCTGACGTTAGTGCGGGGATCGCCGGTGAATTTGTATTCCTCCTTGCGGTAGTCCAAACCGAGGGCGGCCTGGATGGTGCCGCCCGGGAGGTGGAAGAGCGGGCCTGAGGCGGTAAAGTCTGCGCTGGTGGTGGTGTATTTGCCGGTGTAGAGCTCGACCCCGGTGGCAGAGGCGGCCTTCAGGCCATCCATCGCCGCCTGGGTCTGGGTATAGGAGAAGGGGCTCAGAACGCCGGTCTTGATGAGGTTGGCGAAAGGCAAGCTGTAGTAGTAGCCGTTCTCCAGTTTCGACTTCGGATTGCTCTCGGACTGCATGACCCCGGTGCGATATTCCCACTCGGAGAGGGCCTGGAACGGGAGCGGAAGCGGTCCCTCCATCGAGACGAGGTAGCGGCGGGTGTCGCTGACGGTTTTGACCTCGCGATTGCCGCCGGGGAGCGAACGCCAGCGGAAAGCCATGGGGCGGCCGCGGTTGACCTCGAGCGCCGGGAAGTAAGCGACGAGGGCGTTGAAGACGCGGTTGTAATCGGCCCCGGAGCTGGGGTAAACCATGCCCGAGCGCGGATCTGGCACCACCGTGCCGTTGGCCGTGGTGGTGTTGGTCTGGGCGCCGCTCGAGGCCAGGCCAAGGGTGATCCACTGATTCGGCGAGTAGCTCTTGGTGGAGTCCGAACGGCCGAAGACGGCCTCGACGGTGAGAAGATGCTCGCCCAGCTTAAAGGAACCGCGCGCCACGAAATTGGTGTTCTTCACCGGCTGCTGGAGCACGGCGGCCCGGCCGGTGTCCCACGCGGAGCCGTATTTGCCGTTGGCGGTGACTAAGCCTGAACCGCTCTGCCAGAGGAGTTCCTCGTAGGGCCCCATGCCGTCGAGGCCGGTGTAACCGGCGGGGTTGGTCGGCAGGTCGATGATGTTGATCTGGTTGACGCGGATGGCGGGGTTGGCGGGATCGACGGGATTCGAGGCGGTAGGCCCGGGGCCGATCACGGTCGGCAGATTGCCGGCGGTTTGGAGCGTGGCGATCGGCGCGCCGCGGGTATCGGGCGAGATGCCGCGACGGGGCTGGAAGGTGTTGACGAAGCCGCGCTGGGAACCGTCTAGGCGCTTGCTGTCGGAGAGGGAGAGCGAGGCCATGACGTTCCACTTGTCCTTGTTGAGGTCGCCCCAGCCGCCGACGAGGGAGTAGCGGTAAATGTTGCTGCCGCCGTCCTGGGTGATGTCGGAGGCCGCGTTGGCCACGAGGCCTTGGAAATCGCGCTTCGTGATGAAGTTGATCACCCCGCCGACGGCGTCGGTGCCGTAGGTGGCGGAGGCGCCGTCCTTGAGGATCTCGACGCGCTCGATGGCGGCGAAGGGGATGGAATTCAGATCCACCGTGCCACCATTAAGGCCGTGGGAAGCGACCCGACGGCCGTTGAGCAAAATGAGGGTGGCGTTGGAGCCCTGGCCGCGGAGGTTGGCGGAAGTGGCGCCGTTGTTGCCGCGCGCGGCGCCGGAGACGACGTCGGTCTGCGACGCGAGGTTGTCGAGGCCGTTGCCGTTGATGTTGAGGTTCATGATCAACTGCTCGGCGCTCGCGATGCCCTCCTGCTCCATCTCGAGCTTGGTGAACACGGTGAGAGGCAGCGCGCCCTCGTCGGCGATGCGCTTGATCATCGAGCCGGTGACCACGAATTTCTCCAACTTGACGGGGGTCTCGGCCGGCTTCTCGCTGGCCGTGGCGGCGGTTTGGGCCGCCGCCGGAGTCAGCGAGGCGACAAACAAGCTGGCGATCAAGGCGAGGAGAACAGCAGACAGTGAATGCCGGCGACGGAGGTTAGGATTAGTCATGAGTGTAGTGGGTTGCTGCCTGCGGCTTAGGTTGGCCGCATCGTTGGGGTGTGAGGTTTAGCTGCCCAAGCAGTAGGATCAATCGCTCCCGACTCCAAGGATAAATTCTTTCCCACTGCAGATCCGCAAGTGTCCCGTCGGGGCGTTTGGGATCCTTGGCAGAATCGGCAAATAATTCGTCATTTTCGAAGCGAGGAAAACGAGGGGTGATGCCAATTGCCTCAAGTTTCAGCACTTTACCTCGAGTTCGCCAAACCGCTGATAAGGACCCAGGCTTTCGAAGGTCACCACGAAAAACACGAAAGGAATATCTTGAGAGGGAATTCGGAATCATTCCAGACTTCACTGTTCAGTGCTTACCCCACCGTCCTTTTTTTCTGACTTCATCATTTCGTGTGTTTCGTTTTTCGTGGTGAAATTCAGCTGCCTTGTTCCGGTTGGGTCGGATCCCACGGGAGAAAGCAAAAGGGGCGGTCCGATGGACCGCCCCGGGAAGTGAGATTCTACACCAGGGATCAGAACTGGCCGGTTACGCCGAGCGTGAGGATGCGTGGCGAACCGACATGGACCCGCGGACGGTTCGTCGAGGCGAGGTAGCGGTCGGTGCCCTGCTCGGTGAGATTATTGACGTTGAGGTAGATCGTCGCATCCGGCCGCACCCGATAGGTGAAGCCAAGGTTCAGCGTGGTTAGATCCTTGCGATAGACGATCAGCTGGACGAACTGGGGCGTGTTGATGTTGAGGGTCGCGACTGTGGTATCGGCATATTCGCCCGTATGGTTCAGATCGAAAGAGGCGCCGAATTTGCCACTGGTGTAGGTCAGCCCGAGGTTGGCCGCGCGCGGGGCGATGCCGGGGATTTCGCGGGTCGAGCGGTGGACCGGGGCGGTTTGGGTGGCCGCGAAGGTCAAGTCACCCTCGGCCGAGATGTAGCTGACATTGCCGCGGACCGCGAGGCCTTTCAGGGCGCCAGGCAGGAACGTCAGGCGCTGGTTGTAGTCCACCTCGAGGCCCTTGATGGTCTCGTCCCCGAGATTGCGCGCACTGATGATGGCGTAGCCGGCATACAGGCCGTCGAAGCCGTTGTCCGTGCCCGGGCCCACGACTCCGTTGGTGAAATTGTTGCCGGAGAGGACATCTGAAACGTTCTTGCGGAAGACCGTCGCCGACAGGATGCCGTTGTTCTTGAAGTAGTATTCCAGCTTGAGTTCAACCTGCTTGGCCATCTGGGGCTTCAGGTTGGGATTGCCATAGGTGACCGTCTGAGCGGTATCATTGATCGCCCCCACTCCCGCCGGCACAAGTTGGATTCCGTCGGGACGGCCGGCTACAGCGTACTGCCGGCCTGGAACATGATCTCTGTGCCGGTGAACCGCCAG
>JANMVS010000067.1:0-8728 GCA_031392885.1 Verrucomicrobiota bacterium | reverse complement strand
CTCCTGCGCATAGACCAGAATCGCCGAGAAGGCGGAAGCGAGGATCAAGCCGATGAATACCGAGAGCACCACCGTCCCCGTCAAGCCGACATGCGGCAGCGCCAGTGAGAATGGCGCCACGCCGAGAATTGAGATCCAGATGACCAGCTTGCGCCCGATCCGATCGCCCACGGGTCCGCCAATGATCGTCCCCGCCGCCACGGCGAAGAGGAAAACAAACAGATAAACCTGCGCCCCCTGCACTGAGACCTGGAATTTATCCATCAGGTAGAACGTGTAGTAGTTCGTCAGGCTGATCAGGTAGAAATATTTCGAAAATATCAGTGCCACCAAAATGGAGAGCGCAAAAGTCACCCGCCCGCGGGAGAGCCCGACCGGTGGCTGGTCGCCCGGCGCCCGCGGTTGGGTCACCAACCGGCCGAGATTGCGCGAATACCAGCCGCTCACTCGAGCCAGGACGACGATGCCGACCAGGGCGAGCAACGTGAACCACAGGATCTGGCCCTGCCCCCGCGGAATGATGATCGCCGCCGCCAGCAACGGTCCAAGCGACGTGCCGAAGTTACCGCCGACCTGAAAGAGCGATTGCGCGAAACCGTGCTGGCCCCCCGAGGCCATGCGCGCCACGCGCGACGACTCCGGATGAAAAATCGAGGAACCAACCCCGACCATCGCCGCCGCGGTGCAGAGCATGGCAAAACTGGCCGCCTGTGACAGCACCACCAACCCGAGCAACGTGATGCCCATCCCGATCGGCAGTGAATAGGGCTTGGGCTGGCGATCGGTATAATAGCCCACCACCGGCTGCAGCAGGGATCCCGTCACCTGGTAGGTCAGGGTGATCAACCCGATTTGCGTGAAACTCAGCTGGTAGGAATTCTTCAACAACGGATAGATGGCGGGCAGCAACGCTTGCAGCGTATCGTTGACCAGATGGGCAAAGCTCAGTGCCAGCAGCACCCGCATAACGGTGCTCTGCGCCTGATCCGCTTCGCCGGTTACAGCCTTGCTGGCTCCTTCGCTCATGCCGCCAGTATCGCGACGCCCAAGTCACGGGGTCAAGACACCTACTGCGGTTTCCCGGTCCGCAGACTGCCCGGGCTGCAGCCCGACTGCCAGGCGCCAGACGCCGGCGGATCCTCGCCGGCAAAGAATCCGCCCCGCAAAGGGATATCGCTTTGACAACCGCTTGCTGCGGCACTGCCATTTTCAGCGTCTGGGTTCTGTCGCTCTATTTTCTTCCCCATGGTTTGGTCTTCGATTCGACGCCAATTTCAACCTACCCGTCGTAATCGGGCCCTGGGGCTGAGCCTTGGTCTGCTCGCCGGCACGTTGCTGGGACCCGCAGGCCGCGCCGAGGACCCCGGCAAGCAGCAGGACCTGTCGCTCACCCTGCGCCTGGCCATCCAACTCGCCCTGACGCACAATCGCACGCTCGAGAAAGCCGGGCTCGACCGCGAGGTGCAGCACTTCGACTTGCGCGTCGCTCAGGACGAATTTTCCCCGCAGCTCAATCTCCTCTCGGGGGTACGCTACAATCCCGTCACCACCAACGGGGCGGGCGTGACGAATCGCACGGGTTCCGTCTCGGCCGGACTCACCGAACGGATTCCCACTGGGGCGCGCTTCAGCCTGCTCTGGGACAACCTGGCGACCGACCGTTCGACCGCCCTGACCAAAACCTATGATTCGAGCCTGCTGCTTTTGCTCGACCAGCCGCTCCTGCGCGGCGGGGGCCTGCCGGCCAATCTCGCCAATCTGCGCATCGCCCGGCTCGCGGAGCAGTCCAATATATTGGAATACAAACGCACCGTCATCGCCACGATCACCAACGTCATCTTTGTCTACCGTGCCCTGCAGCAGGCCCAGCGGCAAGTGGAGGTGAGCGAGGTCGCCGTCACGCGGGCCCGGGAGCAACTCCGGATCAACCGGGCGCTAGTGAGCTCGGGCATTCTTGCTCCCGTCGAAATCATCCAGACCGAATCCGACATCGCCAATCAGGAATTCAACCTGCTCACCGCCCAAGCCAACCGCTCCTCGGCCCGTTTCGCGCTCATCAAGATCCTCGACGTTGATCGCCAGACGCAGTTCGTTTCGATTGAGCCGCTGGTGCTGCCAGAGTTTAACCTCGATCTGGAGACGTGCCGCCGGCTGGCCTTTGCCCAGCGCCCCGATTTTCAGCAAGCCCAGCAGAGCCAGGCGATCGCCGAGCTCGGCGTGGTCTCCGCCCGCAACAATCAACTCTGGTCCCTCAATCTCAGCACGCGTTACAAGCTGGCCGGGGGTGACACGGCCTTTTCGTCCGCCCTGGACCGGACGTTTACCCGCACCAACGAGGACTGGAATGTCGGCCTGACGCTGCAGGTTCCCCTCGGCGACCTCACCCGCAAACAGACCTTCCTGCGTGCCCGCGGCCGCGCCCAAAAAGCCGCCATCGATGTCACGGAGATCACGGAGAACATCGAGATTGAGGTGCGGGATGCGCTGCGCACCATCGAACTCACCTCCCGCCGCGTGCGCGTGGCCGCCGTCGCCCGCGAACTCTCCGAGCGCAAACTCGAAATCGAGAAAGGCAAACTGCAGGCGGGCCGCACCACCAATTTCGCCATCGTGACTTTTCAAAATGATCTGGTCAGTGCCCGTCTCAACGAGATCGGCGCCCAGATTGCCTATTTGAACGCGATCACCCTGCTGGAGCAGACGCTCGGCACCACGCTTGCCACTTGGGGCATCCAGATCGAAGATCTGGGCAACGGTTCCGGCCCGGCCCGGGCGCTCCCCCCTTCTGCCGCTCCTTAAATCCCATGGCTGCCCCGATCCCCGCTGCGCCCGCTTCGCCCGATCTTTCCTCGATCCTCATTCAGTTGATGGAACGGGTTTCGGAATTTCTCCAGGTCGAACGCAGCACGCTCTTCCTCTACGACGAGGAAAAAGGCGACTTGTGGACGCCCACCGCCGCGGAGCTCGAAGGCCGCCGCATCCCGCTCGGACACGGCATCGCCGCCCATGTCTTCACCACCGGCGAGACCGTCCGGATTGGCGATGCTTATGCCGATTCGCGCTTCAACCGGACGGTCGATCGTAACACCGGATTCCTCACCCGCGATATTTTCTGCCGGCCGGTGTGCGACAGCCAGGACCGGCGCATCGGGGTCATCCAGCTGCTCAACCGGCGCGCCGGCCCGATGACCCCGCGGGACGAGACCTTGCTGGATGCGATCTGCGGCCAGGCGGGGGTCGCGATTGAAAACGCCCAGCTTTTTTTAAACCTCAAGAAAGTTCATGACTCCGAGCTGGCCCTGCACGCGAAACTGACCGCGAACCACACCGAGTTGCAGCAGGCTTTTCTCAAAATCGAGGAGAGTGCCGCCGCGCAGGAATTGCTCGGCCGGCGCATGCAAAAAATGCGCCTGATCTCCCTGCTCAGTGCCGTCGGCCTCTTCTTGGCGCTCGGTCTCTTCGCCTGGCTCGGTGACCGCGGCGGTTCGAACGCGAGCCGGCCCAAGGCCGCCCCCGCGCCACTCGTGTGGCACACGGTCACACCGGCCCGGGTCCGGGCGCGGGTCAACCTGCTGGGCAATATCGAGCCGCTTGAGGTGCGCAACCTCACCGCGGCCTTGCGCGGCCGCCTGGCGGAGAAAAATTTCCAATACGGAGAGCTCGTCGCCAAGGATCAGGTGCTCGCCCGCATCGACACCACCGATGCCGAAATCGAGCTGCGCAATGCCGAGGCCATCCACTTCAAGGCCCTGGCCGAGCTCAATCGCCTGGAAAACTGGCCGAAGAGCCCCGAGGTCGCCCGGGCCCAGCGCAATCTGCTGAAGGCGCGGCTCAGCTTCGAGGCCAACCAGCGCAACCTGACCGAAATGGGCCAGCTTTCCACGCTGGGGATCATCGCCCAGTCCTCCCTCGATAGTGCCCGTCAGCAATTCGCCACGCAGGAGGCCGACTACAGTTCCGCGCAGGAGGAACTCGCGAACGTCCTCACCATCGCCAACGAGGACCGCCTCAAGATCGCCCGCTACGATGTCGAAAACGCCCGGCTGCGCATCAAGGATCTGAACGATAAGCTCGCCCGTGCCGCGATCATCGCGCCCTTTGCCAGCATTGTGATCTTGCCCAGTACCCGACCCTCGGCCGGACGCCCCCTCGGCCACGACGGCTTCTATGAGCAGGGCAGCACGATCAATCAGTCGGACATTCTCCTCGCCCTCGGCAATCTTGAGGGTGTGGCCGTGAAGGCCCGCGTCGACGAGGTGGACATCGCCCGGATCAAACACGGCCAGCCGGTGATAATCACCGGCGATGCCTTCGCTGGGCGTTCGCTCCTCGGCCAGGTTACCTACATCTCGTCGCAGGCCATCGTCACCTCCGGGGCCCGCCCGTATTTCGATGTGCAGATCAAAACCGGCAAGCTGGCCCCCGAGGAAATTGCCGCCGTCCGCCTCGGCATGACCGCCCGTCTCGAGATTACAGTCTATGAAGCCCCCGCCGCGCTGGTCGTGCCGGTCGGCGCCATCCGGCGCACCGCCAACGGCGCGGTCGTTTTTCGTCGCGGCACCGGGGACCGGGCCGAATCTGTGTCCGTCACCCTCGGCGTCATGCAGTCCGACGTGGTGGAAATTCTGTCGGGGTTGCAAGCGGGTGACCTGATTGCCACCAACGCCAAATCCGTCTCCCCGTGACCCCGATCATCCAGCTGACGGGTATCGGGCGGACCTATCGGATAGGCCCACTCTCGGTCAACGCCCTGAGCGATGTCTCGCTGCAGGTCTGGCCGGGAAATTTCGTGGCGATCAGCGGTCCATCCGGTTCCGGCAAATCCACCCTGCTCAATCTGCTCGGTTTACTCGACCGGGCTGACACCGGAGTCTACCAGCTTGACGGCCGCGACGTCGCCTCGTCCTCCGACGACGAGCTGACCCTGATGCGCAACCGCAAGCTCGGTTTCATTTTTCAATCATCGCCGATGCTACCCCGGCTCACCGCCGAGCAAAATGTGGCGGTGCCGCTGCTCTATCGGGGCGTGAATCCGCGCGAAGCAGGCCTGGAGTCGCGGCGGATGCTCGGCCGCCTCGGGCTCGCCACGGTCGCCACGCACTTGCCCGCGGAACTGTCCGGCGGCCAGTTGCAGCGGGTGGCCATCGCCCGCGCCCTGATCGGTCAACCCAAGCTCATTTTGGCCGATGAGCCCACCGCCGCCCTCGATGAGCGCACCGCCAGCGAAATCATCGCGCTCCTGCTGCAGCTCAATCGTGAAACCGGGACCGCGTTGGTCCTGATCACCCACAATTCCGGTTACGCCGCGCAAGCCGACCGCCACCTCGTACTTGAGGCGGGCCGCTTGCTTTCCGCGGAACCGGTCGCCGTCGCATGAGCTCGGCCACGCTCAATCTCCACATCGCCTGGGCCTCTCTCCGGGAGGCCTGGCGGCACAACATCCTCGCCCTCGGCGGCCTCGCCATCGGGGTGGGGGCGATTGTGGCGATGCTCGCGTTGACACTAATCGTGCGCCGCGAGGCCCTGCGGCAGTTCGATCGCACGGGGCTTGATGTGCTGGCGATCCAAAAAACATCCGGCGGCCCGGCCGCCAGCAAGCTGCGGCAGCCGCCGCAGATCGATCTCGAGACGGTCCGTCGCCTCGCGGCGGCCCAACCTGCGCTGGAACAGGTCACGCCGGTGATGTCACGTCGTGGGTTGCTGACCTTCGCCGGCCGGCAGGTGCAGGCCGATGTGCTCGGCGTCACGGCAGAGTTTTTTAATCTCAACTCGCTCGAGCTCGCCGAGGGCCGGGCCCTGACCGACCTGGATCGACGCGAGCCCTACGTCGTGCTCGGTCGCGACCAAGCGGCCAGTTTGCGCGGCAGCGGCCCGGGTTCGCTCCTCGGCCGGTCGGTGACCATCGAGGGCCGCGTGCTGACGATCATCGGCGTGCTTGCCCCGGCGGAGGCCATCAAATTGCACGCCGGCAATCTCAATCAGGCGGTGTTAATAGATACGGTCACTTTTTCCCGCGTATTCAACGAAGGCGAAGTCAACATGATCTATGCCCGTCATCAGGCTGGGGCGGATGCCGCCGACGTAGCCGCCGACGCGGTCGAATATTTGCAGACCAACGTGGAGGGACTCACGGTGGTGGCGACCAGTGCCGCCACCCTGGTGGCGGAAATGGAACGGCAACTGCGCCTCTTTACGCTGCTGTTGGGGGCCACTGGCAGCATTGCCTTGGTGCTGGGCGGCGCCGGCATCATGAACAGTCTGCTGCTGGCCGTGGCGGGGCGCCGGCGGGAAATCGGGTTGCGGCGGGCCCTGGGCGCATTGCGCGGCGACATCCAGGCGCAGTTTCTCTACGAAGCCATCATCCTGTGCGGTGTCGGCGGCTTGATCGGTGCCGGGCTGGGTGCGGCCACGACGGGCGTGATTGCCCAGCGCGCCGCTTGGGAGTTCTCCCTCCCGCCGGGCATTCTGCTTCTCGGGGTAGCGGTCGCGGTGGCCGTGGGCGGCGTGGCCGGATTTTTCCCCGCCTACCAAGCCGCCCGGCTCGATCCGGTCGTGGCGATGAGAAACGACCGGTAATCGCCGGCGGTCCGGGGGATTCATGCGATGATACCAAAGTCCCCTCAGTTTATGACTTTGGCGCAGCAGCGCCGGTAGGGCCGGACCGCTGGGCCGGCCGCGAATATCTCGACGGCGCGCCCTCCCTTCAAATCGCTCCCGACAGTCCAAAAGCAAAGAGTCTCTGGTATTACAGGTATTCCTCGCGAAAAAGGACAGGACTGACGGGGCAAATCCTAGCCCGGATATTTCACACTCTCCTCGCAACCGAAACCACACCCTGTGCCAAATCTATTTCCGCATTCACGGCTGCTCGGGATATGCGGGCTAGGTAAACGCAGAAAGGCCGCTCACCCCTGAGCGGCCTTTAACCCTAACTAAACACCAAAACAAACCGTTAACTGCACAGGGAAAGACGCTGGCGGCAGCATAACGTTCAAAGTTAAATGCCGAATCGTTCGTCATGCTCCAACCCACCTCGCTCTCCGGGTTCATGGGGCCAGGATCGGGGGCGTAATTCGACTAGTCAGAAGAATTCAGAAATTCCTAAGTACCTCCAAGCTAATGTTATAGTTAGAAAACCGCTCGATGAAATTTGCGCGTAACGGGGCAGGCTGTCCGGCCGCAGGCTTGGCGAATAAACGTACGTCATGCCGCCTGCGTGGGTGAAAGGCTGGCCGTGCCATCCTTAGCCTTGGCGAAGGATGGTGCTCGGGACAGGACTCGAACCTGCACGCCTTGCGGCACGGGCTTCTAAGACCCGCATGTCTGCCATTCCATCACCCGAGCCAGGGCAATTTCAGGGTTAGATTTCGGATTTTCCCCGACGCGAGGCAAGCGCCTACTTTGCGCTGATGGTCGCCGAAGTTGGGGCGCGCGCCGGGCCTTGGTGCCCGCCTCAAAATCCGCCGCATAGGAGAGCAATTTCGCCTCCGTCCAGGCGGTGCCATAAAAAGACAGCCCCACCGGCAGTCCGCGGTACTCGCCCGCCGGCACCGTGACACTCGGATAGCCCGCCACGGCCGCTGGCGAAGAACTGCCACCCGTGTACGCATCGCCATTCACCGGATCAGTCAGCCAGGCCGGACCGTTCGTCAGGCTGACGAGCGCGTCCAGTTTGTTTTTCACCAGCAAGGCATCGATGCCTTCGGTGCGCGTGACCTTCAGACAGGCCGCCCGGGCATCGAGATAAGCCTGCTCCGTCAACGGCCCCTTGGCTTGCGCCTTCACAAGCAGCTCCTGGCCAAAGAACGGCATCTCCTGAGCCGCGTGCGCTTCGTTAAAGGCAATCAGCTGGGCCAGCGATTTCACCCGCGACCCCACCCCCAGCGTGGCGAAGTAGGCGTTGAGGCCGTCCTTGTATTCATAAAACATGACCTGCAATTCCGGATCGTTGGCCTTGTTGAAGTCAGGAAACTCGCCGAGATCCACCACCTCCGCTCCGGCGGCCTTCATCGCCTCGACGGCGTGGGCGAGGATCGGCTCAAGCCGTGGATCCATGCCAAACGGTCCATGAATCACGCCGAGTCGCGCGCCGCGCAGCGCCCCGGGTTTCAACGCGGCGGAATAATTCACCGCCAGACCGGCCGGCCGCTGTTGGGTCGCCGCATCCCGCGCGTCCAAGGCCGTGATGGCTTCCAGCAGCAGGGCGGCATCCCGCACGGTGCGGGTCATCGGTCCGGCTGTGTCCTGGGAAGCCGAGATCGGAATGATCCCCGTGCGGCTGACCAATCCGACGGTCGGTTTCACCCCGACCAATCCGACGACCGATGCCGGTGATACGATGGAGCCATCGGTCTCCGTGCCGATTGCCACCACGCATAAATTGGCGGAGACCGCCGCCGCCGATCCCGAACTGAAACCCGAGGTGTTCCGATCCAAGGCATAAGGGTTGTGGGTCTGCCCTCCCTGGGCACTCCAGCCACTGATCGATTTATCTCCGCGAAAATTCGCCCACTCACTCAGATTGGTTTTGCCGAGAATGACCGCGCCTGCGGCACGCAACCGCGTGACGATGGCCGCATCGCTTGGTGGCTTGGCGCCGACGAGCGCCAGCGATCCGGCCGTCGTCTCCATCTTGTCCGCGGTGGCAATGTTGTCCTTGATCAGCACCGGGATGCCATGCAGCGGCCCGCGCACGTGACCCGCCTTCCGCTCGGCGTCGAGCTGCTCC
>JANMVS010000047.1:0-11788 GCA_031392885.1 Verrucomicrobiota bacterium | reverse complement strand
TCATTCGCGCCCTGTGACCAAAGGGGAATTCCGGACGTCACTTGCCCAGAATCTCGTCGGCGGGCTTTACGAGGTTTTTCTCGTGCTTGGTGGCGTTCTCCTTGGCCTTTTCCACGGCTTTGCCATAGGTCGTTTCGGCTTTGCGGGGAGGCGGGGGCTCCCGGGGAGGGGCCTCCTCCTGCTTCAGGGGTTCACCGGCCGGGGCCACGCTGCTGGCCGGAATCGTTCCCGTCAGTTTGTTGTAGCGCACCGTGAGGGTTTTTTCGTCGCGGGAAACCAACTCGACGACCGTGCCGGTTTTCAATGAGACGGCATTGCGCCCGGCTTTCAGCAGGGTCGGCTTGACGATCGTGACCTCCTCGGCGGCGCAGACCAGCGTACCGAGCAAGCAAAGCAGGGCGTATTTTTTCATAGGGAAATACTTCCTGATCGCGCCGGGAAGGCAAGGCGGCCTTGGGCAGAAAAATGTAAATTCCGCCACCGCGGATGATCGAGCATCCGTGTCACATGATGGAAATTGGATCGACGCCTGCGGTACGCACCGGCAGATTTTGGCCCGTCTCTCCGCCCCGCCCCCCCATGAAAATATCCCGTGCCCCCATTGTCTTGGCTGCTGCTTCAATTCTCGCGCTGGTTGCCCGCGCTGACTTCCATGACCACATCGGTCTGCAAATGTGGAGTCTCCGGGCGAACACCCTGACCAAGGGCGTGCCGTCCTCCCTGGACTTGGCGAAAGGCTGGGGGATCAAGGAAGTTGAAGGCGGGTTGGTTACGGCCAACATGACGGCGGAGCAGGTGCGCGCGGCCGTGGATGCGCGGGGCCTGAAAATGCCCAGCGCCCACGTCGGGTACGGGGACCTGCAGAAGGATCTGCCCGGCCTCGTCCACGCGGCGCAGGTCCTGGGCGTCAGCTATGTCATCTGTCCGTGGATTCCGCATGACGGCCCGTTTACGGCGGCCATGGTCAAGCAGGCGGCGGAGGATTTCAATCGGGCGGGTGCGGCCTTCCGGGCGGCAGGCATCAAGTTTGGTTACCACCCGCACGGCTATGAATTCGTGCCCACGGCGACGGCCGGGGAATTTTTGCTCGATGAGCTGATCAAGGCCACCAATCCGAAAGATGTCAGCTACCAGATGGACGTGTTCTGGGTCTATCACGGTGGCGGTGATCCGGTGAAGCTGCTGAATAAATATCCCAACCGCTGGGTGTCGCTCCACGTGAAGGATATCCGCACGGGCGCCCCGTTTGGCCAGCCGACCGGGCATGCGCCGGACACCGACAATGTGGCGGTGGGCTCCGGCCAGATTGATTGGAAAGCGGTCATTGGTACCGCCCAGAAAGTCGGCGTGACCCATTATTTCATTGAGGACGAGACCCCCGCGCCGCTCGACAACATCCCGGCCACGCAGGCCTACCTCAAGGCGCTGAAACTCTGAGTGGATCGTCCGACGTGCCGCTCATCACCACCAATCAGGTCAAGTCTGAGTATGACGTGATCGTCGTCGGCTCGGGCGCCGCCGGCGGCCAGACCGCGTACACCCTCACGATGGAGGGCGCGAAGGTGCTGATGTTGGAGGCCGGGCGCGATTACGACCCGGTCAAGGAGACGCCCATGTTCCAGACCAACGGCCAAGCGCCCCTGCGCGGTGCCGCCACGCCGGACAAACCCTTTGGTTTTCACGACTCCACGGTGGATGGCGGCTGGCAGGTGCCGGGCGAGCCCTACACGCAGGTCTCGGAGGATCCGGCGAGGCAGTTCGAATGGTGGCGCTCCCGCATGCTGGGCGGCCGCACCAACCACTGGGCCCGCCATTCGCTGCGCAACGGTCCCTATGATTTCAAATCCCGCAGCCGCGATGGCCTCGGCTTCGACTGGCCCTTCACCTACGAGGAACTGGCCCCCTATTACGACAAGGTCGAGATGCTGATCGGCGTTTACGGCGACAACGATGGTCTGGAGAACACCCCGGATTCCTCCCCCGGCGTGCTGCAGCCGCCGCCCATCGCCCGCGCCAGCGAGCAATACGCCAAGAAGCACATGAACACGCTCGGCGTGCCCGTGGTGGCGATCCACCGGGCCGTGCTGACCCAGCGGCAGAATCCCGCGGTGCTGCCGCAGAAAATCCACCCCGGCAACGCCCGGGCCCAGCACATCCTCGCCGAGGCCATGAGCCAGCGCGCCGCGTGTTTCTTTGCCACGCCGTGCGGCCGGGGTTGCGCGATCCGCGCCACCTACCAGTCCACCACCGTGCACCTCCCGCCGGCCCTGGCCACGGGCAACCTCGACCTTGTGACCAATGCGATGGTACGCGAAGTCACCCTGAACGCGCAGGGGCGCGCCGACGGCGTCATCTACATCGACAAGACCACCGGCCGCGAATGCCGGGCCAAGGCGCGCGTGGTCGTGCTCGCCGCCAGCGGCATGGAGACGGTGCGCCTGCTCCTCAATTCCAAGTCCACCCAATTTCCCCAGGGCCTGGCCAACACCAGCGGACTCGTGGGCAAATACATCATGGATACCGTCGGGGCCAGTCTCAGCGCGCAGATCCCGGCGCTGGAGGGTCTGCCCCCGCACAACGAGGACGGCGCTGGCGGTGCGCACGTTTACACGCCCTGGTGGCTCTACAAGGAGCAGCTCGCCGGCAAACTCGGGTTCGCCCGGGGTTATCACATCGAATTTGGCGGCGGCCGCAGCATGCCCGGCATGGGCGCGGGTGCGGGTCTCCAGAACTTCACGCGCGGCAGCTACGGCCTGAAGCTCAAGGAGGACGCCCGCCGCTACTACGGCTCGTTCATGTACTTCTCCGGTCGCGGCGAGATGATCCCCAACGAAGCCTCCTACTGCGAACTCGACCCCGTGGTGAAGGACCGCTTCGGCATTCCCGTGCTGCGCTTTTCCTGGCAGTGGTCCGAGCACGAGCTCAAGCAGGCCGAGCACATGGAAAGCACGTTCAAGGCCATCGTCACCGCGATGGGCGGCAAGGTCCTCGGCCGCAGCGGCAATCGCAAGCGCATCAACGACAAGGCCGTGATCGAGAAGGGCGGTCGCGTGATCCATGAAGTCGGCGGGGCCATCATGGGCGCTGATGCAAAAAAATCGGTGACCAACCAGTGGTGCCAGACTTGGGACGTGCCCAACCTTTACCTGACCGACGGCGCGCCCTTTGCGGGCAACGCCGACAAAAACCCCACGCTCACCATCATGGCGGTCGCCTGGCGCGCCAGCGATCACATCCTCGCCGAGATGAAAAAGGGATCATTTTGACAAACCTGATTTTGACACAGAGATCACTGAGATGACACGGAAGGCACAGAGAAGAGAACTTATGTTCCTCTCGGTGCCCTCGGATCGGACCTCTGTGTCTTCTGTGACCCAAATTTAAATTTCCATTTTGCCATCATGAGCCACGATCTTCCGCCCCGCCTCGACCGCCGCACGGCCATCAAATGGATGCTCACCGCCAGCGCGGCCGTGGCCATCACCGACCGGCAGATGTTTGCCGCCGCCCAGCAGGCCGCGGCCCCGGCCACGAAGGGCTACGGCCTCGATGCCCTGCTCAACAAGGAATACCAGCCCGGCGACTTCTGGCCGCTGACGATGACCGAGACCCAGCGCCGCACCGCCGCCGCCCTGTGCGCCGCGATCATACCCGCCGAGGGCAGTGTACCCAGCGCCGCGGACCTGCATGTGCATGATTTCATCGACGAGTGGATCAGCTCGCCGTACCCGGACCAACAGGGCGACCGCGCGATCGTGCTGAGCGGCCTGGACTGGATCAATACGGAGACCCGGTGGCGCTTCGGGAAGGACTTTGCCGACCTGGACGAAAAGCAGACGAAAGCTAGCTGCGACGACCTTTGCCACGCGCCCGACGCCAAGCCGGAGCACGCCGAGGGCGCGAAGTTCTTCGCGAAGTACCGCGACCTGACCACCAGCGGGTTCTTCACCACGCCCGAGGGCATGAAGGACATCGGATATGTGGGCAACGTGCCGCTCGCCGAGTTCAAGGGTCCGCCCCGCGAGGTGCTGGAGAAGCTGGGGCTCGTCTGAGTGAGGCTGAATTTTGTCACAGAAAACACTGAGAATGACACAGAGCGCACAGAGGGGTTTGACGCAATTCGCACCTGCATTGCTCGGTGACCTCGGATTGGCCCTCAGTGACCTCTGTGTCTAAGATCGAAATTGCCCCATGAACCGTCGCACCGCCCTCAAGACCCTCGCCGCCGCCACGACTCTGCCGCTTCTCGACGGCAGACTGCTTGGTGCCTCGCCCCAAGCCTCCGGCCTCAAACCTTCGGCCTTCAGCTTGGGCGTGGCTACGGTGACGCTCAAGGCCCTGCCGCTGGAAAACATGCTCGCGGCGGTCCACCGGGTGGGACTCGACAAGATCTCACTGCACCGGGCCCATTCGCCATGGGAGAATCAACCCGGCCAGTGGAAGGATATCGCAGAAAAGATCCGCGCGGCGGGCATCAGGCCCCTCTGCTGCGGTGTGCTCTATCTCAAGAACGACGAGCCCGCCATGCGCCGGATGATGGACTATGTGCGGACGCTCGGGGTGCCGCTGTTCAGTTGCAGCCCGGAGCCGGCCGCGCTGCCGCTGCTGGAGAAGCTGGTCAAGGAATACGACCTGCGCGCCGCCATTCACAACCACGGCCCCGAGGACAAGTCCTGGCCCTCCGTGCACGGCGTCATGGAGGCCATTGCGCCGCTCGATGCCCGCATCGGGCTCTGCCTCGACGTCGGCCACTGCTACCGGTCGGGCGAGAACCCGGTGGAGGCCATCAACCGGTATCAGAAGCGCCTTTATGACGTGCACCTGAAGGACACGATGGCGGCGGTCGGCGCGCGGGAGGATATCCCGGTGGAGATGGGGCGGGGGAAGCTCGACCTGCGTGCCATCCTCGCCGCCTTGGTCGCCACCGGTTACCAGCACAGTGCATGGCTCGAATATGAGAAGGATCCCAACGAGCCTGTGACCGGTCTCGCCGAGTCGGCCGGATACATCCAGGGCCTGCTCCGGGGGCTGGTTTGACCACGCGATTTTGTCACAGAGAGCACTGAGAATGACACAGAGTTCACCGAGGCTCCTGAGCGGAATCCACCGGCCTTGCTTGGTGATCTCGGATTGGTCCTCCGTGGACTCTGTGTCTAGGATCTATTTTCAGTATTCGCCTCAATTCGCGGGAGAAGCCTGCTTCCCGCCGCCCCTTCTTGCAATTTTCCGACAACACGGCTCAAAAATTTAGTGTTCATTAATGGGCATTAGTGTTTTCACTTGCACCGTTTTTCGCACCCCAACCCCCATCGATACCCCATGAATCCAACCCGTCTGTTTAGCGCCAGTTGTGCCGCCCTTATCACCACCGCCATGAGTTTTGCCCTGCGGGGCGGGGCTACGGGCGACTGGATCACGCAGTTCAATCTGAACAACGAGCAGGTCGGCTGGATCAACGGCACCGCTTTCTGGGGCTTTACCCTCGCGATGATGTTCGGCGGTCCGCTGGTGGATACTCTCGGCATCAAGCGCATCCTCGGCCTCGCCTTCGTCGGCCACCTCGCGGGCATCCTGCTCACGATCTTCGCCTGGGATTTCAAGAGCCTCTTTTGCGGCACGCTGCTCTTCGGCATCGCCAACGGCTCGGTCGAGGCGGCCTGCAATCCCCTCATCGCCACGCTCTACCCCAAGGACCAGACCACCAAGCTGAACCATTTCCACGTCTGGTTTCCCGGCGGCATCGTCATCGGCGGTCTCCTGGCCTTTGTCTTCGCCAAGATGGGCCTCGGCTGGAAGGCGCAGTTCGCCACCATGTTGATCCCGATGGCCGTCTACGGCTACATGTTCATGGGACAGTCGCTGCCCCAGACTGAGCGCGTGCAACGCGGCGAGTCCACCGGCTCCATGTTCAAGGCCTGCCTCGCCCCGGGCTTCATCCTCATGGTGGGGTGCATGCTCCTGACTGCCTCGACCGAGCTCGGGTCCGGCCAGTGGATTCCCAACATTCTCGGCCATGCCGGCGTCTCCGGCATTCTCGTCCTCGTCTGGATCAACGGCATCATGGCGGTGGGCCGCATGTTCGCCGGTCCCTTCGTCCACAAGCTCTCGCCCATTGGCATGTTGATCGCCAGCGCGATCCTCAGCACCCTGGGTCTGTATGCCATGAGCCACTCGACCGGTTCGATGCTCTTCGGGGCCGCCACGATCTTCGCTTTCGGCGTCTGTTTTTTCTGGCCCACGATGCTTGGTTTCGTCAGCGAGAACTTCCCCAAGACCGGTGCGCTGGGCATGGCCGTCATCGGCGGTGCCGGCATGCTGAGTGTCAGCTTTGTCCTGCCCATCATCGGCCGCTGGTATGACAATGGCATCGCCCTGCGCACCCCCGCCGGTGTCACGCTCTCGGGCACCCAGTTGGCCGATATTCAGGCCGCGTCCGGCTTGCATGCCCTCGGCAATGTCGCGGTCCTGCCCGCGGCACTCACCATCATCTTCATTGCCATCGCCGTCCTGCGCAAAAAGCCCGCGGCGGCCTGAGTGGTGCAGTCGCCTTCAGCTTATGGCTTAAAGCTAAAATCTTACAGCTCCCCCTCCCATGCCCCGTCCGATCACGCTCTTCACCGGCCAATGGGCCGATCTCCCTCTCACCAAGCTGGCTCCGCTGGCCAAGCGGCTGGGCTACGACGGGGTCGAACTCGCCTGCTGGGGCGATCACTTCGAGGTGGATGCCGCGGCGACATCGGACAAGTACATCAAGGAGAAGTGGGAGGTCCTGAAGGACAACGGCCTGACCTGCTTTGCGGTGTCCAACCACCTGATCGGCCAGGCGGTCTGCGACCTGATCGACGAGCGGCACAAGTCCATCCTGCCGCCCGACGTGTGGGGCAACGGCGAGCCCGAGGGCGTGCGCCAGCGCGCCGCCAAGAAGCTCATGTTGACGGCCAAGGCCGCGCGGCGCTTCTTCGACGCCAAGCCCGGCGCCAAGGACAAAAAAGCCCCGGCCATCGTCAACGGTTTCACCGGATCTTCGATCTGGCACTCGATCTACGCTTTCCCGCCGACCTCGCAGGCTTATTGGGAGAAGGGCTTCACCGATTTCGGCCAACGCTTCGGGCCGATCCTCGAGGAGTTCGAGCAGCAGAATGCGAACTTTGCCCTCGAAGTCCATCCGACGGAGATCGCGTTCGACATCGCCAGTGCCGAGCGGGCGGTGGCAGCCGTGAAGGGGCACAAGCGTTTCGGTTTCAACTATGATCCGTCCCACCTCGGCTACCAGGGTGTGGACTATGTGAAGTTCATCCGCGTCTTCGGCCCGCGCATTTTCCATGCGCACATGAAAGATGTCTGGTGGGGTCACGGCGACGGCTCCGTGGGCACCTTTGGCGGCCACACCAGCTTCGGCGACGCGCGCCGGGCGTGGGATTTTCGCTCGGTCGGCCGGGGCGATATCAACTTCGAGGAGATCATCGTGGCGTTGAATGACGTCGGTTACGCCGGTCCGCTCTCCGTCGAGTGGGAGGATATCCGCATGGATCGGGAGCATGGCGCGGCCGAGTCCTGCGCCTTCCTGCGCAAACTGGACTTCGCCCGCAGCGCCATCGCCTTCGACGCCGCCTTCGACAAGAAAAACCAGTAGACTGATTTCACCACGGAAAACACGGAACACACAGAATAGTCATGTCCTGCTAATTTCGGTGTATTCCGTGGATTCTGTGGTTATCTAAATTATGAGTATTAAAATCGGTATCATCGGCGCCGGCGGCATGCTGCGCTATCACGCCGCAGGCTTCAAATCGGCCGGCGCGGAAATTATCGCGGTAGCTGACGTCAATGCGGCCGCCGCCAAGGCCGTCGCCGCCCGCGAAGGCATCGCCAAATCGTTCGGCGACGTGGCCCTGATGTTGCGCGAGTGCCCCGAAATCGACGCCGTGTCGGTGATCGTCCCCAACAAGTTCCATGCCCCCGTCGCCCTCCAGGCGATGGCCGCCGGCAAGCACGTGTTTTGCGAGAAGCCGCCCGCGATGAACGTCAAGGAGGCCGCCGAGATGGCCGCCCTGGCCAAGGCGAAAAACCTGACATTGATGTTCAACTTCAACAACCGCGCCCGGCCCGAGTCATACGCGATGATGGAATACATCAAGCAAGGGCAGGTCGGACGCATCAATTCGGCCCAGGCGAAATGGATCCGCCGCACCGGCATCCCCGGCCTCGGCGGGTGGTTCACCAACAAGGCGCTTTCCGGCGGCGGTCCGCTCATCGACCTCGTGCACATGCTCGACCTCGCCCTTTACTTCATGGGCTATCCCGAACCGGAGTTCGTCATGGCGCAGACGTTCAACGATTTCATCACCGACAAGAACTTCAAGGGCCCCTGGGGCATTGCCGATGTGGCCCAGGGCGTCACCGATGTCGAAAGTTCCTGCCACGGCATGGTGAAGTGCAAGACCGGCCAGATCATTTCACTCCAGATTTCCTGGGCGGAGATGGTGAAACGGGAGGAAGTGTCCGTCTCCTTCCAGGGCGCCAAAGCCGGCGGGCTCGTGCAGCGGCTGTTCGGGGTGGATGGCTTGGACCAGACCGCGACCGACACCTGTGAACTCTACGTCCAGGAAAACGGCCGGTCCGTGAACCGTTCCATTCTCGTCTCCCCGGACGAGACCATGGGTCGGACCCGCTCGGCGGCGAACTTCATCAAGGCACTCGAGGGCCGCGAGGCTCCGCTCAATACGCCCGACCAGGCGATTTCACTCATGCGCATCATTGACGCCGCCTATGCCTCCGCCAATACCGGCAAACCGGTGCAGTGCTGAGGAGTTTTGTCTTTGTTTCGATCAAGCCTCAGACCTGTGTCATCTCGATCTCAATTGTATTTTGATTTTGGCGCGATAGCGCCGGTAGGGACAGACCGCTGGGCCGTCCGCGAATATCCTTACGGCGCGCCCAGCGGTCGCGCCCTACCTGCTTTAGCATGAAATTAAACCGCAAGCTTCGCATGGGCATGGTTGGCGGCGGACGCGGCGCCTTTATCGGGGCGGTCCACCGCATGGCCGCGCGACTCGACGGCGAGATCGATCTCGTGGCCGGGTGTTTCTCTGCCGATCCCGTTAAATCCAAGGCCTCCGGCGCGGATTTTTTCCTCGATCCGGCCCGCGTCTATGCCAGCTACGAGGAGATGGCGCGCCGGGAAGCCGCGCGGCCGGCGGACCAGCGCATCGACTTCGTCTCGATCGTGACGCGCAACAATTCGCACTTTGCCGTCGCGAAGGCCTTCCTCGGGGCGGGGATTCATGTGGTGTGCGACAAACCGCTGTGTTTCACGCTCAAGGAAGGCCGGAAGCTCCGCGCCATCGTGAAGCAGACCGGACTCGTTTTCGCCCTCACCCACAACTATACCGGCTACCCGATGGTGAAGGAAGCCCGCGCCTGGGTGCGCGACGGGAAGCTGGGCAAAATCCTGAAGATCGTGGCCGAGTATCCGCAGGGTTATGCCATCACGGCGCTCGAGCAAAAAGCCGACGGGGCGTTGTCCAATTGGCGGATGGATCCCTCGGTGGCCGGCATCTCCAACTGCATGGGCGACATCGGTACCCACGCCCACAATCTGGTGCGCTACATCACCGGACTCGAGATCGAGGAAATATGCGCCGAACTGTCGACGTTCATTCCCGGCCGGCCGCTGGATGACGATGGCAACTGCCTCCTGCGCTTTGCCGGCGGCGCCAAGGGCATTCTCTTTGCCTCGCAGATTTCCAATGGCGACGAGAATAATCTCAATATTCGCGTCTACGGAACCAAAGGCTCGCTCGAATGGCACCAGGAGAATCCCAACGAGCTGGTTTTCAAGCGGGCCGACGCGCCCCCCGTCATTTCCCGGCGCGGCAACAATTATCTCTCGGCCGCCGCCCAAGGCGCCACCCGCACCCCTTTTGCCCACCCGGAGGGCTTCATCGAGGCTTTTGCCAACGTCTACCGGGCGGCGGCGACGGCGATTGCTGACGCCGTGGCCGGCCGCGCGGCGCCCAAGGCCGGCTACGATTTCCCGACGGTGGACGACGGCATTGCCGGCATGGCCTTCATCGAATCGGCCGTGAAGAGCTCCCGACTCGGGGCCAAGTGGGTTAAGTTTCCGCAGGGGTGACGCGGGTTGGGCGGGTTAGGAAGTGGAAAATAGGTTTACGCGCGACGGGTTTCCGTTTCGCTGAACGGTATGGCAAAGTGGCTCCTGGTTGATGGCTTTAACATGGCGTTTCGCGCATTCTACGGAATGCCCGAATTGACGCGGGCCGACGGATTCCCCACTGGGGCGCTGCACGGTTGGGTCAAGACGATGTGGCGGCTGCAGGATCAGGAGAAGCCGGACGGGATGCTGGTGTTTTTCGATCTGGGGGGCTCGCAGGACCGGCTGGCCTTGCACCCGGAATACAAGGCCCAGCGCAAGGAAACGCCCGAGCCGCTGGAGCAGCAGATCCCGGTCATCAAGGAACTGACCCGGGCGATGGGCCTGGTCGGCGTCGAACTCGACGGGGTGGAGTCGGACGACTTGGTGGCGTCGCAGGCGCGGGCACTGGCGAACGCGGGCCATGACGTGCTGATTGTCAGCGCCGACAAGGATTTCGCCCAGTGCGTCGATGAACGGATCAAACTGCTGCTGCCCCCGCCGACGGCGAATCCCAAACTCGGCTGGCGCGTGCTGGATCGGGCGGGGGTGGTGGAGAAATTCGGCGTGCCCCCGGCCACGATCGCCGAATACCTGGCGTTGATCGGCGACACGTCAGACAACATCCCGGGCATCAGCGGCGTCGGGCCCAAGACCGCGGTGAAGTGGTTCGCCGAATTCAGGACACTCGAAGGCATCATTGCGCACGCGGGGGAGCTGAAGCCCGAGCGGTTTTGCGCGGTGGTGGCCCAGGAAGCGGACAAATTGCGGCGGAATCTGAAGCTGACGACCCTGCGCACCGAATCGCCCCTGCCGCACGTGGCGCCGGACGAGCCCGCGGCGGCGCAAATTTTCGCCTTGTTGGAATCGCTGGAGATGAAGTCGAGCCTGGCGGAGGCCAAGGAGCGCTACCCAGGACAGCGGGAGTTGTTCTGAACCGGGGCGGAGCGTAGGGCTGGGTCCGGCCTCGGGTTCAGGTCTCACCCTAGGATTTCTTTTCGGTGCCCGGGGGCTCGAAGATGTAGCCGATGCCGTGGACGGTTTTGAAGCAGTCGAGCGAAAGGCCGTTCTGCTCGAAGATGGCGCGCACCTTGACAATATATTGGTCGAGCGAGCGGCTCCGGATGTCAGCGTGTATGCCCCAGACGGAATGGATGAGTTCCTTGCGGGTGATGACGACGCCGAGGTGGGCACTGAGATAGGCGAGGATGCCGAGTTCCTTGCGTCCAATCTTGTGGACGGTCCCGCTGAGGAACTGGATTTCAAGCCGCTCGGGATGGACTTGCGCGCCGAGAAAGGTAAACGGTCCATCGATCGTGCGGACGTTTTTGGTGACATTAAAATCAGTCTTCGACTCGGTGCGACGGAGGACCGCGTTAATGCGCGCGACGAGTTCGGGATAACTGAACGGCTTGGTGATGTAGTCGTCGCCGCCCATGTTGAGGCCCTTGATCTTGTCCTCCTCGAGACTGTTTCCGGTCAGAAAGATCGTGGGGATATTGATATCCTGTTGCTTGAGGGCCTTCAGCAGGTCAAAACCGCTGGCATCAGGCAGAGTGATGTCGAGCAGCAGCAGGTTGGCGTAATTATGCTGGAGGAAGCGCAGGGCCGGTGCGCAGCGGTTGTACCCTTGGA
>JANMVS010000040.1:0-3313 GCA_031392885.1 Verrucomicrobiota bacterium | reverse complement strand
CGCGATTGAAGACACTCCCTGAACATTGGAAATTTTCTGTGTCATCGGTGTATTCCGTGATTAATCATTGAATGAAATCCTACGACTTCATCTGCATCGGTGGCGGCAGTGCCGGCTTTAATGCGGCGCGCGTCGCGGCCGGTCTCGGCCGAAAAGTGGCCGTCATTGACGGGGCCAAAGAGCTCGGCGGCCTCTGTATCTTGCGCGGGTGCATGCCGTCCAAGACCCTGATCTACACGGGGGAGATCCTGCACCACGCCCGGCAGGCGGCAAAGTTTGGCCTGCGGGTCACCGGCGCCCGGGCGGATATGAAGGCTGTGCATGCCCGGAAACTCAAAATCATCGGGAGCTTTGCCGACTACCGTGTCCAGGCCCTGACATCCGGTAAATTCGATCTCTACCAGGCCGACGCCCGGTTCAGCGATCCGCATACCCTGCAGCTATCGGACGGCCGCCGGCTCCGCGCGAAACACTTTCTGATCGGAACCGGCTCAAGGGTCAGTGTGCCACCCATCCCCGGCCTCAAGGATATCCCGTGCTGGACGAGCGACGAAGTGCTCGACCTCGATTTCGTGCCCCAGAGCGTGCTCGTGCTCGGCGGCGGCATCGTGGCCTGCGAGCTGGCTCAATTCCTGAACCGCCTTGGCACGCAGGTGACCCAGATCCAGCGGAGCCCGCATATCCTGCGGGATCACTCCGCGACTGCCGCCGCCGTCGTCCAGCAGGCTTTTCGCGACGAGGGCATCAAGCTCTACGCCGGCACCCAATTGCAGCAGCTCAGCCAGGACAAGCGCGGCATCACCGCCACTTTTCTCCACGAGGGCAAAAAAATCACCCAGCGCGCCGCCTACTGCCTGAATGCCCTCGGCCGCGAACCCGTCACCAGCGCCCTCGGTCTGGCAGCCGCCGGGGTGAAGACGCGCGCCAACGGCCAGATCATCATCAACCGTTGGCAGCAAACCAGTGCCCCGCACATCTACGCCGCGGGCGACTGTTCCGGCCCCGTGGAGATTGTGCACATCGCCATCGCGCAGGGCGAATTGGCCGCGCGCCATGCCGGCAAGGTAAAAGCGATCAAGCCGGTGGATCTCTCCCTCCTGCTCAGCGTCGTCTTCACCGATCCACAGCTCGCCACCATCGGTGTGTTGGAACGCGATCTGCAAAGACGCGGCGTGAAATACCTGAGCGCCTCCTATCCCTTCAACGACCATGGCAAATCCATCCTCATGGAGGCAAACTACGGTTACGTGAAGGTCCTGGCCGAGCCCAAGCGTGGCCGCATCCTCGGAGCCGAGATCGTGGGCAAGGACGCCGGCGAGCTGATCCATTGCTTTTCCACGCCGCTGGCGATGCGGGCCACGGTGCATGACATGCTCAGAGCGCCGTGGTATCATCCGACGCTGGCCGAAATCATCACGTATCCGCTCGAGGAATTGGCGGGAAAAATACCCGGTTGAAAACCCTGCTGCACCGGGCCATTGGCGCCACCTTGCGCGCGACTGGCCTGCAATACTGGCCCGTACACGTCCGCCGCGGTCTGGCTGCCGGGGCCCGCTGGACCCTCTTTCCATGGACCGCCTACTGGCGGGGGGGATACGAGCCGGAAATGGAGCGGGCCATACTCGCCTGGGGCGACCTCCGGGGTAAAGTCTGCTGGGATCTTGGCGCGCACTTTGGGTTCTACAGCATCAGCCTTGCCCTCCGCACCGGGCCGACGGGCGAAGTCGTCGCCTTTGAACCGAACCCCATTAGCTATGCTCGGCTGGAACGCCATCGCCGGATGAACTGCTTGACCTGGTTGAAGTCCTTTGAGGCCGGCTGCTCTGATTCGGCCGGTGCCGCCGCATTCTACACCTATGGGGACTTGGAGACCACCACCACCCACCTGCCCTATGACGGGGAATCCCCCGACGCATCCACCCAACCGATCAGTATCCGTCTGATGAAATTGGATGATCTGGTGGGATCAGGACAGATCCGGTCACCCCACTTTGTCAAAATCGATGTAGAGGGACATGGGCATCATGCCCTGCGCGGTGCGATCGCGACCATTCGGCGAAGCCGGCCCGTCATTCTCATGGGTTTTCATAGTCCTCAGGAGGTCGCCGGCACCGAGATGTTACTCCAGCCGCTCGGCTACAGATTTATTGCTACCGGAGCGATAAATCCACCCGACCGGGTCGGCGCGGACTATCTGCTCCAACCACCCCCCAGGGAGGAGGGAGATTTTCAATTGCAGCCGGAAGCCACTTAAACAGAGATAGGCCGATGCCCGACTACCAAGCCCCCGATTTTCTCGTCGAATTGCTGAAAGCCAAGTCGCCCTCGGGCGCCGAGGCGCAGGCCCAGGCCGTTTACGACAAGTACGTCCAACCTCACGCCGATACCTACGCAAACGATGCCCTGGGCTGCCGGTTGGCCACCCTCAACAAAACCGGCGGACCCACGCTCATGTTTTCCGGCCACATGGATGAGCTCGGGCTGATCATCACCTACGTCAACAAGGACGGCTATCTCTACTTCGACACCATCGGCGGGCACGACAAGAGCATCATCTCCGGCCGCCGCGTCATTCTCCAAACCGCCGCCGGCTCCGTCAAAGGCGTGACGGGCAAACGCGCCATCCATCTGATGGAGGAGGCCGACCGTAAGAAAGTCCCGGAAGTCCACGAAATCTGGATCGACATCGGGGCAAAATCCAAGACCGCCGCCCTCAAGCGGGTCGCCATCGGCGACGTGGCTACCTATGATCACGAGTTTGAATTGATCAACGGCAGCATCGGCACCGCGCGCGCCTTCGACAACAAGGTCGGCGCCTACGTGGTGGGCGAGGCCCTCATCCGGCTGGCCCGGGCAAAAGCCAAACTCCACGCCAAGATCGTTTCCGTCGCCACCACCCAGGAGGAAATTGGGGTACGCGGCGCGCAGACTTCCGCCTTTGCCGTCGATCCGCACGTGGCCTTGGCGGTGGACGTCGGTCATGCGACCGATCACCCGGATTGCGATCAACGTAAATACGGCGAGACCAAACTCGGCGCCGGCCCCATCATCTGCCGCGGGCCGAACATCAATCCGAAGGTTTACGCCCGGCTGGTGGCCTGCGCCAAGCAAGCTAAAATCCCGATCCAGATCGAAGCCGACCCGCGCCCCACCGGGACCGACGCCCGCGCCATCCAAATGGCCCGGGGCGGGGTGGCCTGCGGGCTCGTCTCCATTCCCCTCCGCTACATGCACACGCCTAGCGAAGTGGTGGATCTCGTCGACGTGGAGAATTGCGTGAAGCTCTTCGTCGCCTTCGCCAAATCGATCGGCC